>CAIPBW010000512.1 GCA_903863395.1 uncultured beta proteobacterium | reverse complement strand
TCGGGTGGTGGCGCAAACTCCGGCCCCAGGCGTTGCAGCGCTGCCTGCAGCCGCTCAGCGAGCACTTCGCGGCTGTACATGCCGGGGTGCTCGCGCGCCAGCGCGGTGATCAGCGCCTCGGGGATGTCGAGCGCGCGCCCCACGTCGCGCAAGGCGCTGCGGGGCCGGTAGCTGATCACGGTGGCGGCAATTGCGGCGCGCTCGCGCCCGTACTTGGTGTAGATGTACTGGATCACCTCTTCGCGCCGCTGGTGCTCAAAGTCCACGTCAATGTCGGGCGGCTCGTCGCGCTCGCGGCTGATGAAGCGCTCAAACAGCAGGCTGCTGCGCGCCGGGTCCACCTCGGTCACGCCCAGGCAGTAGCACACCGCCGAGTTGGCCGCCGAGCCGCGCCCCTGGCACAAGATGCCCTGGCTGCGGGCAAAGCGCACGATGTCGTGCACGGTGAGGAAATACATCTCGTAGCGCAGTTCGGCAATCAGCGCCAGTTCGTGCGCAAGCTGCTGCTGCACCGCAGGCGGCACGCCCTCGGGGTAGCGCAGCAGCGCGCCTTGGTGGGTGTACTGGTGCAGGGTTTGCGCCGGGGTCTGGCCCGGCAGCACCGCCTCCATCGGATAGTGGTAACGCAGCTCATCGAGCGTAAAGTTGCAGCGCTGCGCCACCTCCAGCGTGTTGGCCAACAGCGCCGCCGGATAGAGCGCGGCCAGGCGCTGGCGCGAGCGCAGATGCGCCTCGGCATTGGCCTGCAACGCAAAGCCGCACTGCGCCACCGGCTTGCCCAGGGCGATGGCGCACAGCACATCGTGCAGGGGCTTGCGCGAGCGCACGTGCATGCGCACATCGCCCGCAGCCACCAGCGGCACCCCGCTGAAGTGCGCCAACTGCTGCAGGCGCTGCAGTTGCAAACTGTCGCGCCAACCCAGGCGCAGCGCCACGGCCAGCCACAGGCGCGAGCCAAACAGCGCCTTGGCCTGCATCGTGATGGCGTAGGCCGCTTCCATGGTGAGGCTGTGCGGCATCGCCAACAGCACCTCGCAACCGCTCAGAGTGGCCCACAGCGCCTGCTGCCCTGGCGTGCGCCAACCCAACTCGTAGTGGCCCTTGGGTGCGGCCCGGCGCGCTGTGCTGATCAGGCTGCACAGGTTGCCCCAACCCTGCAAGTGCTTCGCCAGCGCCACCAGCGTGATGCACGCCGGCGCGTCGGGCGCGGTGCTGTCTGCCAATGGCACCAAAAACTCAGCGCCGCACAGCAACTTGAGGCCGGTCTTTTGCGCCTCGCCGTGCGCGCGCACCATGCCTGCCACCGAGCATTCGTCGGTAAGCGCCAGCGCCGCATAGCCCAGCGCCGCCGCACGTGCCACCAACTCCTCAGGCTGCGAAGCAGCGCGCTGGAAGCTGAAGTTGGAGAGGCAATGCAGCTCGGCGTAGTCAGGTAATGAGGCGGCAGGTTCCATGGCGATACTGTATGTAATACCAGTATCGCATAACGCTCACCCGTTCAGGGGTAATACTGGCTGTGCATGCGCTCACAGTACGCTGCAAACTGTGAAAACTTGCGTGCGTGCAACTTGAGCGCCGACTCCAGCGGCACCCAGAGCAGATTGGCCAGAAAGGCATACGCCACGGCGTCGAGCGAGCACGGTGCATCCCCCATCATGTAGCGCTTGTCGCCCAGAAAATCGGCCAGTGCGGTGAGGTCTCGCATGCCGATGGCGTGAATCTCCTGCGCGCTGTGGCGCCCCATGCCCTGCCCGTGCAACTCGCGCGCAATCCCCCGGCGCGCCAGCGGCGGAACAATCCATTTCAGCGGCGCGGGCATCTGCCCAAAAAACGACTCGCGCGTAAGCGCCCAGCCCTGCGGCTCAATCCAGCGCGTGTACACCACCGCCCAGTACAGGTTTTCCTCCAGCATGCGCTGAAACGCCAGCGCCACGGCGCGCTGCTCGGCACCCAGCCAGCCGTCGAGCGGGTCGCCGTAGGTGGTCTTGAGGTAATCGATGATGAAGCTCGAATCGGCCACCACGCGCGCGCCGTCTTCGATGTAGGGCATCTTGCCCTTGGGCGCGCCCCCGAGTCGGCGCATGCTGAACGTGGGAGTTTCGTACGGCAACTGCGCCATGCGCAGATAGGTTTCAATCTTCATGCAAAACGGACTGGCGTTGGGCAAACCCAGCGCAGGCGCAAACTGGTACAGTTTGATCATGGCATTTCCTCCTTGACCCAGTGTAGTCACACCGGCTCGGCATTGCACGGCGAATTGACGGAGCGGTGAATCGCGATGCTTGCAGCGCGGGCTTGACCGGACGCTCAAGCCGCGACCTTGATTCAGACGGATACGCGTTGGAGCTAACCAGCGACCCGCTTCAAGGTTGTTCTCTTTGTGCGACCCGTGATGCGAGCCGTTTGCTCGGTAAATGACAGCAGACTCAATAGCGCTTCGTTCACAGCCGCGCCCGTTGGGAATGCCTTGGCAACCTTGTCATCCAGCAATACGAGGTTGCTTCCTTTCGACACACGCGCAAAATATTTGCCACGCACGCCCTTGCCTAAATCTTCGAGGCGATACTCTGCTCTCATTTCGTCTTTAGCTTTGTTCATAAATACCTCTTTCGTGGCGGGTTGCTTTGCGGGCACTAATGATTCTGATGGCTCGACCGCGTTCTACGTGAATGACTGCCAGCAGACGCGCGGTACTTGAGCAGCCAAAAGTCAGCATACGCGCCTCACCAATCGAATGGTCTGGATCAGGAAATGTTAACGCAAGCTGGTCGCTGAACACCGATGCAGCATCCTCAAAAGAAACACCGTGCTTGCCCAAGTTGATGGCGGCCTTCGACTCATCCCATTCAAATCTTTGCGTCATGACTTCCTCGAGTTACTGCATATAACGCTGTTGGGGTCCGGCCTACAGAAGACTGGTCTGAGTGTACCCAAGACAGTGCATCCGTTAGGCACGACCAAGGTTCGTGCCCATTGTAGTTAACGCACGACTCCCAACGCCAAAAACTCCAATCGACGTTTGCCCGGCGTGGACTACCATTGGGGCTTTATCCCCCAACGCGCGCAGCGCGGCACCCAATGCCCAAACTCACACTTACCGACTTCAGCCTGGAACACTTCATGCAGCACTACTGGCAGCAAAAGCCGGTGGTGATCCGCCAGGGGTTCAAGAAATTTGCGGACCCGATCAGCCCCGAAGAACTGGCCGGACTGGCGTGCGAGGAGCAAATCGATTCGCGTCTGGTGTACAAGAAGCGCGGCAAGTGGCAGGCCGAGACCGGGCCGTTTGAGTCGTACGACCACCTGGGCAAGAAGGGCTGGTCGCTGATCGTGCAGGCGGTCAACCACTGGTCGCCCGAAGTGGCCGCGTTGGTGGGGCCGTTTGCCTTCATCCCCAAGTGGCGTCTGGACGACGTGATGATCAGCTACTCCACACCCGGCGGCGGCGTGGGCCCGCACATCGACCTCTACGACGTGTTCATCTGCCAGGGCTCGGGGCGGCGCAACTGGCGCGTGGGCGACCGTGGCAACCACCGCCAGTTTGCCGCCCACGCCGCGCTGCTGCACACCGAACCGTTCGAAGCCATCATCGACGTGGAGCTTGATAGCGGCGACATCCTCTACATCCCGCCGGGCTTTCCGCACGATGGCGTGTCGCTCGAAACCTCGATGAGTTTTTCGGTCGGATTTCGCGCCAAGTCGGCCTGCGACATGCTCAGCGGCCTGGCCGATTACGTGATCGACAAAGACCTGGGCAGCACCCTGCTAACCGACCCGCAACGCCCGATCCACCAGCAGCAGGGCCAGATCAACGCCGCCGACTTTGGCCGCATCCGCGCGCAGTTGCAGACGCTGCTGGACGACACCACGCTGGTGGCCGACTTTGCCGGCAGCTTTTTATCCAAGACCAAGTGCGGGCTGGACCTGCAGGCGCTTGACGACCCGATGGACGCCGCCGACGTGCTGGCCGAACTGCAACAGCAGCCGCTGGTGCGCACCGGTGGCCTGCGCTGCTTTTACGTGGACGAAACTGCCGCCAAGGGTGTGTGCTACATAGACGGCGAGCGCTACGCCTTTGGTGCAGCCGCACGCGCAGCCGTGCGCGCGCTGTGCGACCACGACCGCCTCACATCCACCCTGCTGCGCGGCGCGCTCAAGAACGCCGACTTTGTTGCAGCCCTCACGCAGTGGGTAAACGCTGGCTATTGGTATTTCGAAGACTGATAATGAACGCATGCCCGACCCCGGCGACTACTCCAGCTACCAACCGCTGACCAGCGCGCAAGCGGCCGAGCGGCTGCGCGCAGACGGCCCCAACGCCCTGCCCCAGGCCCAGACGCGCGGCTGGCTGCACATCGCGCGCGAGATCGTGCAAGAGCCCATGTTCCAGTTGCTGGTGGCCGCCGCCGTGGTCTACCTGGTGCTGGGCGACACCGGCGAAGCGCTGATGCTGTTGGCCTTTGTGCTGATGATCATGGGCATCACCCTGGTGCAGGAGCGGCGCACCGAGCGCGTGCTCGAAGCGCTGCGCGAACTCACCAGCCCACGCGCCACAGTGGTACGCGACGGGCAGCCGCACGACATTGCCGGTAGCGACGTGGTGGTGGGCGACCTGCTGCTACTCTGCGAGGGCGAACGCATCGCCGCCGACGCCCAACTGCTGCAGGCGCACGACCTGCACACCGACGAGTCGCTGCTCACCGGCGAGGCGGTGCCGGTGCGCAAGACGGCCTGCGCTGGCGACGTGCCCGCAGCGCGCCCCGGTGGCGACGACCTGCCCTTTGTGTATGCCGGCACCGTGGTGGTAGGCGGCCAGGGGCTGGCGCGCGTGCTGG
>CAIPBW010000511.1 GCA_903863395.1 uncultured beta proteobacterium | reverse complement strand
GTCATCTGGGGCGTGCTTGAGTTTCTTGCCTTGCAGCGCTCGCGCGTGTCATGGCGTACTGCACGCCGCTAGGCGTGGTTCAACGCCAGCTCAAAAATATCGAAGTTGCGCAGCGGCGCGGCACCTACCTGCCGCAACACGCGGTTGAACAGCAGCGGCACCCGCTGCTCCGACAGCCCCCCATGCGAACGCAAGGGGACTGTCAGCCCTGAAAGGTCATGTTTCGCTGCGGATGTACCGATGACAGTCAAACGGTCACTCACCACAACCAGATCACCGATTCGCTCGGGCGGGAGTTCAAAGCGAGCGCTGGCGCTGGCGCGATTGAGCACCGCTTCCACCCCGGGCAGTCCGGCAATCAGGCGCGCGATGGGAGAGACGGCCTCAGGGCGGGTAACGTAAATGGTTGCGTAGGAACCCAGCGCTCCGTGGTGCACTACATAAGGATCGGTAATGGGCAACAGCACCCTGGCCTGGCCCATTCCAAGGTCCCGATCCAGAATGTCCTGAAGGAAGATGATGTTGGGGTTGCCCAGCGCGTCGGTCTTCGCGTTCATGCCGTGGTCGGCGGTTATCCCGATGACTGCGCCCAAGGCATCGAGTTGCTGCAGGTATTGGTCGATCATTGCGTAGAAGCTGTTGGCGCCTGCCGTGCCTGGTGCGTGCTTGTGCTGCACATAGTCGGTGGTGGACAGGTACATCAGGTCGGGGCGCTGCGTCTTGAGAAGCACCACGCCTGCCGCAAACACAAACTCGGACAGATCGGCGCTGTACACCGATGGCAGGGGTAGTCCCACCTTGTGCAGTACATCCTCGATACCGTTGTCCGCAAGGCTGGTCTGATCGGCTTTCTCTGCCGAAAAGCAGATGCCCTGCAGGCGATGCCCCAACAGGCCACGTAGCTTGTCCTTCGCGGTAACCACGGCGACCTTCATACCGGCTTCGGCGGCACGGGCCAAGATAGTTGGAGCACGCAGGTAGCGGGCGTCGTTCATCAACACCTCGGCCGCCTGCTCCGGGTCGTAAAAGAAGTTGCCACAGATTCCATGCACGCTGGGAGGCACCCCGGTCACAATGGACAAGTTGTTGGGATTGGTGAAAGACGGCATCACGCAGTCGGCCGATAGCACGGTGCCGCTGTGCGCCAACCGTGCGAAAAACGGTGCCACTCCGGCTTGCACGGCCTGGTTGATGTATTCCTGCTCGCAACCGTCAATGCAGACGATGACGGTGGGAGTGCCTGGCAACTTGTAGCTGCGTTGATTGACTTCGATGCTTGCATTCATACGGCCAAGAATAAGGGATAGATCGCCTTTCCGCCTGCAACCATCCGAAATCTCCTGATACGATGTTGTGAAAGTGCAGCGCTGGGATTCACACAACTGTCACAAAGGGTCGCTAGATTGGCTTGCCGTCGATTCACCGACGATCTACTTTCTTGGAGTCTTCACCTATGCCCGCACCTTCATTGCTCTCCAGGAGAGATTTCGTCGTCGCCGGTGCCGCTGCAGGTATTGCCCCGGCATTGTTTGCACAGTCGTGGCCGACCAAGCCGATCCGGCTTGTTGTGCCGTTTCCACCCGGCGGCGGCACCGATACGTTTGCCAGACCCCTGGCTGCGAAATTGGCAGAACAACTAGGCCAGGCAGTGGTGATCGATAACCGTGGTGGAGCTGGAGGAACCGTTGGTGCGGAGATTGCCGCCAAGTCGCCCGCAGATGGGTACACCATACTCGTTGGGGCAGTCCACCACACAGTTGCCGTTACAGCCTACAAGCACCTGGGCTACAACCTGGAGCGTGATCTCATTCCCGTTACCGGCATCGCTTACGTGCCGGATGTGCTGGTGATCAATGCACAACTGCCCGTCAAGAACCTCGCCGAGTGGATCGCGTACTGCAAGGCCAATCCGACCAAGGTGAATTTTGGATCGTCGGGCAACGGCACAACGCGGCACCTTGCCGGAGAAATATTCAACGCCCGCACCGGCACCTCCATGGTTCACGTTCCCTACAAGGGCTCTGGTCCGGCAATGTCTGGACTGCTCGCTGGCGAAATTCAAATGATCTTCGAGGGCTTGGGCAGCGCGGCAAGCCAGATCCGAGGTGGCAAGATTCGGGCCCTGGCCGTGGCTGCACCACAGCGTGCGGCGGCGTTCCCTGACATTCCCACGACCGCGCAAGCGGGACTGGCCAACTTTGAATCCCTGTCATGGTACGGCCTGTGGGTTCCTGCCGGTACCCCCGCAGACATTCGGCAACGGCTTCAAAGCGAAGTCGCACTCGCCTTCAAATCGCCCGAGCTGCAAAACATCTGGCACCAACAGGGCGCGGCCGTCGGCGGCGAGTCGAGCGAAGTATTCACCCGGTTCGTTGGCAGCGAGATTACCAAATGGGGCAAAGTCATCCGCGATAACGGCATTGACATGGACTGAACCTGGTTGCGTTGCGAGTCTGCCGTCTGTCGGTTTGCTTCATAGTAGCGGCGCTTGGTAGTGGGGTTGTTGCCAGCGGCGACTGCAGGGAGGTTGTCGTCCGGGCTGGACTGACCCGTCGCAAGGGTTTGGCTAATCCAGCACATACCGCTTGGTCGGCTAGCGCCCGTTGATCGCGGGAGCGTTAAAGAAACTCAGGCGACTGCACGGTGATCACCACCGTTTTGTTACCGATTTCGCGCTCGCGAAAGCGCAGCCACCACAGGGCACCTTTGCGGATCGAACATTCGCTTTCGGACAATCTCAGCAGCGTGGAAAGCGTTTGCCCCAGGGTGGGCTGATGGCCCACCACCAGCACGCAGCCCTTGGCCTGCGGCCATTGGACCAACTCCAGCAGTTGTTCAGCAGTGCCCTCGGGGCCTAGCAGATCGGAGGTCTTGAACTTGCGCCCCAGGGCCTGGGCAGTTTGCTGCGCACGGCGTGCGGGGCTGACCCAGACCTTGGCCAGCTCGGGCAACTGGCGATCCAGCCAAGCTGCTACACGGGTGGCCTGCTTATCGCCACGCGGCGTCAAGCGCCGATGCAAATCGTTTTCCCCTGGCACTGCTTCAAGCGCTTCGGCGTGGCGCCACAGAATCAGGTCCATAAGCCTATTTGCGCTTGCGCGGGTTGTCGCCACCTGCATAGCGCACCATCAAGGCGGCCTGCGCCCCGTGGGCTGATTTCTTGGGGTCATGGGCATGGCGCGTGTAGCTTCCGTTGGCGCCCAGGTCCCAGGCATCCACACCGTCGTGCAGGTAGGCCACCAGACACTCATCGACAATGCGCTGGCGCTGCGCCGGATCGGTCACCGGCCAGGCCAACTCCACCCGGCGCACCATGTTGCGGTTCATCCAGTCGGCACTGGAGAGGTACAGGGTTTCGGCGTCTCCCAGGCGGAAGTAAAACACCCGCGAGTGCTCCAGAAAACGGCCAATGATCGAGCGCACGCGGATGTTGTCGGTGTGTCCGGCAACCCCGGCGGGCAGCATACAGGCACCGCGCACAATCAGGTCGATCTTGACACCCTGGCGCCCCGCGGCCATCAGGCTGCGGATCAGGTCTTCGTCGGTGAGTGCATTCATCTTGACCACGATGCGCGCGGGCTTGCCGCGCGCTGCGCCCTTGGCCAAGGTGTTGATCTTGTCGATGAGATTGCGCTGCAGATGAAACGGTGCCATCCACAGCTTCTTGAGCGGGGGCAAGCGGCTCTGGCTGGCCAGGTGCACAAAGACGTGCTCCATGTCGGAGGTGAGCGCCGGGTCGGCCGTCATGTGGCTGATGTCGGTGTAGAGCCTGGCGGTGCGCGGGTTGTAGTTGCCGGTGGACATGTGGCCGTAGCGGCGCAGTGCCTTGCCTTCGCGCCGGGTGATGAGCATCATCTTGGCGTGCGTCTTGAGCCCGACCACGCCGTACACCACCTGGGCACCGATGGACTCAAGCATCTCGGCCCAGTTGATGTTGGCTTCTTCGTCAAAGCGCGCCTTGAGTTCCACCACCACAGTCACCTCTTTGCCACGGCGCACTCCCTCGCGCAGCAAGTCCATCAGTTCGGAGTCGGCCCCGGTGCGGTAAATGGTTTGCTTGATGGCCAGCACCTGCGGGTCGTGCACCGCCTGGCGCAGCAACTCCAACACGCCGTCAAAACTTTCAAACGGTTGGTGGATAAAAATGTCGCCCAGCGCAAGCTGCTCAAACAGCGATTGCCCCGGCACCATCTGCGTGGGGTAGGCCGGCGTGTAGGGAGAAAAGCACAGGTCGGGGCGGTCCACCAGATCGATGACTTGCGTC
>CAIPBW010000510.1 GCA_903863395.1 uncultured beta proteobacterium | reverse complement strand
TGAAGCCAACGAAGCCTTTGCCGCCCAAGCCTGCGCCGTAAGCAAGGAACTCGGCCTGGACCCAGCCAAGGTCAACCCCAACGGCTCGGGCATTTCGCTCGGCCACCCGATTGGTGCCACCGGCGCGCTGATCACGGTCAAGGCCCTGTATGAGCTGGAACGCATCAACGGCCGCTACGCCCTGGTGACGATGTGCATTGGCGGCGGCCAAGGCATCGCCGCCATCTTTGAGCGCGCTTAAGAGCCATTCGTCCTCGCGAGGCCGAGCGCGTCTTCGCGAGGCCGCCCCCTTCGTCTTCGCGAGGCCGCCCCCACCACTTCGTCATCGCGAGCGAAGCGCGGCGATCCATGGCTTCGTGACTGCATGGATTGCCACGTCGCTTCGCTCCTCGCAATGACAGCCAAAGGACATGGATTGCCACGCTGCGCTCGCAATGACGGGCAACTCGCCTCGCAATGACAGCCTTTAGGCCAACGCGGACTCAGAAGAAGTCTGCCTCTTGCGAGTCTTCCTGGGCTTCGATGAGTTCGCCTGCGGCTACCAGGGCCTGGTAGCTGCAGACTTGGTTGCGGCCGTGGCCCTTGGCGTAATAGACGGCCTTGTCGGCGCGGTCAAAGGCGGCACCGGGGGTGTCGTCGGCGGTTAGCGACGCAAAGCCGACGCTGACCGTGATGTGGCCAATCTGGGGAAAGGCATGCTCTTGCACGCGGGTGCGAAAGCGCTCCAGAACACCGGCAGCGTCTTCGGTGGTGGCGCAGCGCATCAGGATCACAAACTCTTCGCCGCCAAAGCGGTAGAGCTGGTCGTTAAAGCGGAAACTGGCGCGCATCAGCCGCGCAATCAGCACCAGCACTTCGTCGCCAATCAAATGGCCAAAGGAGTCATTGACACGCTTGAAATGGTCAATGTCAATGACAGCCAGCCAGTAGGAGCCACCATGCACCATGCGCCGCTCGGGCAAAGCCAACTGGCGCGATTCGGAATCGTGAAACGTGGCCTTGATGAAAGCGCCATCAAAGGTCTTGCGGTTGAGCAGTTCGGTGAGCGAATCTTTCTCGCCGTAGTCGAGTAGACCTTGCACGTTGCGGTAAATCCGTAGCAACCCGGTGACCATGCCCTCCGTGGCGCCATCCAGGCTTTGTTCGCTCTGGATTTCGAGCAGGCCATCGACCTTGCCGGCCGGGCCGAGCGCAAACAGCGTAAACGCAGGCGTGCCCTTGCTGCGCAGCATGCCGCCCGAGAACGCGCACAACTGCCGATCAGGATAGTCTTCCACCCGGGGCAAGGTATTGAAGTCCACCCAGACCCGGTCGCGTGTGGGTTGCGCTTCGTCATGCACCAAGTTGGCGCAAGTCTGCCAGCGCTGGTCTCCGGCTTCGCCCACCAGGCGCAGCAGGCGCACGCTGTCAAAGGCCATCGGGCAGTGCTGGCGCAGCAGCAGTACCAGGGCGAAGTCGAGCGCCTCGCGGTCGCGCAAGCTGCTTAATTCGGCAATGCCGTGCACCAAATCACTCATGGACGCCAGTGTAGCGCCAAGCGCAGCGCAAACGATGCAGCGCCCATAGGCATAAACCCGGCACTGTGGGTTGCCATTGCTTTGTGTCAACGTGGTTGTCATGTCAGCGGCGTACACTCGGTCCATGGACCAGCACTACCTCACCCCGCTCTTCACTCCCAGGTCGATTGTGGTCTTTTGCGGCACCGCCGATCGCCCGGGCTCACAAACCGCGCAAGGCCTGGCCCTCTCCGAGGCCTTGCGCGCCCAGAAGTTCAGTGGCACCCTGAGCTTCCTGGACATTCAAACCAGCGGCACCTTGGCCGATTTAGCCCAGACCCACGCCGATCTGGCCATCATCGCCCTGCCCCCCAATGAGGTGACCGCGGCACTGGAACTGGCGGCACGCATGGCCTGCCGCGCTGCGCTGGTGATCTCCAACGGCCTGTCCACCGATGTGGCAGGCGAACTCAAGAAGATTTCACGGCGCGAGGGCATTCACCTGCTCGGCCCCAACACGCTGGGGCTGCAGCGCCCGCAACTCGGGCTCAACGCGTCGGCAGCCGGGCCGCTGGCTGCAGCGGGTTCGCTGGCGCTGGTGTCGCAGTCGGGCGCGCTCACTTCGAGCATGCTCGACTGGGCCAAAAGCAACGGCGTGGGATTTTCGTCGGTGGTGTCGTTGGGGCCGCATACCTCGGTGGACATTGCCCAGGTGCTCGATTTTCTGGCCAACGATGCCCAGACCCACAGCATCGTGGTCTACCTCGAAGGTATCTCCAATGCGCGCCGGTTCATGAGCGCGCTGCGCTCGGCTGCCAACGTCAAACCGGTAGTGGTCCTCAAAGCGGGACGCAAGCCCGCTGGCAACGAAGCGGCGCAAACGCACAGCGGCGCGATTGTCGGCAGCGACGACGTTTTTGACGCGGCGCTACGCCGCGCCGGTGCGGTACGGGTGCGCTCGTTTGTGGCGCTGTTCTCTGCCGCCAAGTGCCTGGCTTCGCGCTACCGGCCAGTGGGCAAGCGCTTGGCCCTGGTGACCAATGGCGGCGGCCCGGGCGTGTTGGCGGCCGACTGGGTCAACGAAATTTCATTGCAGTTGGGTCGCCTGTCACCCACTACGGTAGCTGCACTCAAACCGCAGTTGCCTGCACTGGCGTCGCTTTCTGACCTGATCGACCTGTCCGAAGACGCCGGCCCCGAACACTACACAGCAGCCGTGATGGCGGCTGAGAACGACCCCAAGATTGACGGCGTGTTGGCGATTTATTCGCCCAAGGCCGGAGGCGACGCAGCATCGGTAGCCAAGGCACTGGCCGATGTCAAACGCAATATGGGCAAGCCCCTGCTGTCGTGCTGGATGGGCGACTCCACTGTGGGTTCGTCGCGCACCATCCTCACCGACGCTGCGATTCCGAGTTTTCGCACGCCCGAGGCCGCCGTGGGCGCGTTTGGCAACCTGGCCGCGTTCTACCAGAACCAATTGCTGCTGCAACAAACGCCACCGCCTATGTCTACCCTGGCACCGCCCGACATTGAAGGCGCGCGTCTGGTGATTGAGAGCGTGTTGGCCGAGCGGCGCAAGGTGCTCACCGAGATGGAGTCCAAGACGCTACTGTCGGCGTTCCATATCCCGGTGACCACCACCATGCTGGCGCGCAGCGCCAACGA
>CAIPBW010000509.1 GCA_903863395.1 uncultured beta proteobacterium | reverse complement strand
TTGCCGTTTGAGGTTGCGACCACCTTGCCGATCACAGCGCCCTTGGCGACTGGCGCTTCCAGGCCCGGTGTGAGTTCGACCGAGGTCTGCACTTGCTGGCCGCGCGGCACGGTCAGCATCCACGGTGCTCCCAGACCCGCTGCAACCGTGTCTGCCTTGCCAAAGCTGACCCAGGCGCTGTGCTTCTGCATTCATCAGCTTGGCAAAACCCTCTTCGGAGCCCGCCATGTGCTCGGCAATCGCCTTGGACGCGTCGTTGCCCGACTGGATGATGATGCCGCGCAGGATGTCGATCACCGTGGCCTGGCTATTGAGTGGCAGGTACATGCACGACTCGGCGCTTGTCCCTCGGCACCATGCGTTTTGACTGACCTCTATAGCGACGCGTTGCTTTGGCGATTTTTCCACCACCACGCGAGTGAGGCAGCCAAGGCGCTGGCCAGGCCACCCAGCATCCATTGCCAGTATCGCTCCCAGTAGTGATCGATAACCCACCAGATAGTCACTTCCACCTCGACATTGCGCTCGATCTGCGGAAGTTCACGCGGCAAACCCAGCTCGGGCGGCAGTACGACGGCGAGCACCAGATGCAATTGCTTCTTGCCCGGCGCGGTGGGCACAAGGGTCCATCCCCATTCAGTGCGAGCGTTGGCGGAAAGGTCCTTGACGCCGTCAAAGTCTTTATCCCCAACCGGGGTGATAGCGAAGTCCACGCCCGTCAGCGTGGCCTTCATGCGCGGGCTCCAAGCGGTGGCATCGGCCTCAATCCGTCCGGCTGAGGCGGGAAACGTCTTCCCCATTTCCTGGGCTAGTTCGGCGGCTTTCGCCACCGGATCAACCCACAGCGCGACGCTGATCGGGCGTGCGACCTTGATCGTCGTGGGCGGATTGAATGCGTAGCTGCCTTGCGCCAGGCGCGCGATGTACTCATCGCGCCTTTGAGTGCGCTCCTGATCGGCGCTCAGGGCGGGGGGTGCCATCTCGGCCTCGGCGAGCTTGATGGTGCGCTGAGTCCGCACTGTTGCCTCCGTTGACGCCTGTGTTCGTCGCGTGACCGCCAATCGGGCCAGGCTGTCCCTCGTCCCGCCGTTGAACGTGCCCTCGATGTGTCGGCTGCCACCCGATGCTGCTTCACCCGCAACCCCAACGGCTCGGGGTAGCTCGGCATGGCCGTTTTTGCTGACCGCCGATGCAGCCGATGGCGGTGGCGGTGGTGCGCTCGCTATGCCTGGCGGTGCGGGCCGGGGCGGCGGTGCGGCGGCGGCCATGGGTGGCTGCGCGTGCACACCTGCCGGGGGGGCATCGGCTGGCACTTTGGTGGCGCAACCTGGCAACGTCAGCGCAATGAACATCGCCAAGGCAGAAAATGCTATTGCTCGCATCGCAATTCCTCTTTGTTAGCCAGCACTGCAGCCCGCTGTTCACCGCTAGATGCTTTGGCCCTTGATCAGCGCGATCACGCTCGCCATCGTGGCTGCATCATCGTCAAAACCACCGTGGGTGGTGCTCCTCGATTGCGCGCCCGGTGCCGCCCAGGCATGCACGTTCGCCAGAGCCTGACTCGCCACTGTGGCAAAGTGCTTCTCCATGCCGAGGATGGGGGTCTCGACGCCACTCTCAAACGACTTCGAGACCAGGTAGAGAAGAGATCGACCATAGCCAAGGATCGGCTTACAGGTGGGGTCTTTTTGCTCCACGTCATCTGCCAGGTGGAACTGGTTCAGGCTTTTGACTTTGCCGTTCTTCAGGTTGGGCATGACACAGTCCAGAAACACATCCATGCGCACCGCGGGGGCCATGAAGTTAACGCTCTCAAAAGCCCAGCCACGCTGGCACAACTCCCGCACGATGTAGCTGTGCACGATTGAGCCGGCCGAATGTCCGATCAGATGCAGGCGCACTTTTGACGGATCGGCGAAAAGCGCAGACTTCGCGCAGGCGTTATAGAGCGCGATGCCGCCGCTGTCCTGTGCTTGCGAGAGCGCCTCGCCGTTTTGCTTCATCTCACCCCAGATCATGGTCCCTGGGTGTGCCAGCAATCTCTCCAGCCGCTCGTTCCACCAGGTTTTTGCAACGTCGGCCAGACCGCCGGCCAAGCGCGGCTCTCCGCTGAGCATATCCTCAAGTCGGTTTTTGAGCGTTGACATCAGGTCGGTCTCCCACATCAGGAAGATGGGGAAGATCTTGTTGTCGTACAGCGCAGGAATCCATTGCGCCGCCGTCGCCGCAGCGTCGCTTTCAGAGGTCAGGCCACCGTGTGCATAGATGGCAATGTCTACCGCGTCATTGGCACCCAAGCCCCAGGTCGTGCGCGCGTGCGCCAGGTGCTGCGTAACCAGAGCTTCGATGTCGCCCTCGCTGGTCCGGAAATCACCTGTGTTGCTCAGGCGGCCGTTGTTCTCCATGTCGATGATGAACGGAGTGATTTCACGGGATCGCAGCGTGAGGTTGCTGGCAATGTGCACCTTGCCGTCGCGCAGGCGCAGGCTGGTGGAGCGCGCGATTTCTTCGTGCAGATCGGTCACCACTCCCATCTGCGCCACCCAGCAGTCCATGGCGTTTTTAAGCCAGTCTTCGTAATGAAGAACTGCGCGGCCCGCGGTACCCCAATTTTTGCCCCAGGAATTCTGGATGATGAAACCGTCGCGGTTGTAGCCGACGATAGCAAAGGCGTGGCCGCCGTCAGCCGGCGTGGCTTTTTGTATCGGGATTTGCCACCACCCCTTGGCCGCTGCGCCCAGGCCCGTTTGCCAGCCGCTGTGGCATGCGGCGGTGGCGTAGAGGATACCCACCTCGTTCAACGCCACATGCATGTCGGTAATGGCGCTCGGATCCAGTCGGTAATAGGCTCCCAGCGGGCGGCGTACTGCGTCAAGCCACCAGTCGTCTTTCACCAGCCTGGTTGCCCTGGGCATTTTCTCAGTAGGCCAAAGAGATGCCGCACAGGCACCGTACTTGAACCAGCCTTTCATGGCGCCGCGCGCGCTCGAACCAGTGTCGATATTCGGGCTGCCAGGAAACTCGTCGTAGCGTCGCGCCATCGAATACAGCATGAACGAGGACACATTGCACTGCGCCGGCTCGCGGCCGGCAGCACGCTGCAATTGATACACCACACTGGCCAGTGCAAAGCCAGTGCAGGCATTGGTTTGACCCTGGTTGAGTACCGGGATGTCAGGCATTGGATCAAGCGCACTCGCCGGGATGATTCCCACCGGTGGCTGGTAGGGGCGGTCCCGCAGGTCAAGCCGGTCGGGCACAACGTTGCGGACGATCAGCGCCGACTGCTGTGAGCTGCGCGTGGTGCTTTTCACCATGGTGGATATCTCCTTTGATCGCAGTCCGAAAACGACTGATCGAACAGGATGCTCCTGCAACGGCACTTGCGGAGCTTGCGAAATCGCAAGCCTCGGGGAAGCCTGCCTCCTAAAGTGGGCTCGCCCGAAAGGAAGGCTGCCATGAATGTCAAACCCCTGCGCACTTTGCAAACCGCCATGGGCCTACTCGGCGATGCCGTCGATGGGCAATACGGCGAGGCCACACGCGCGCTTGTGACGAGCACGCTGGCGCGCCAGAACCCCGCAACGAAAACCGATTGGCGCAGTTGGCCAAGCGAGCGCCAGGCGGTGCTGTGTCTGCAGGTGTTGAGCCAGCGCGCAGGCTTTGTGCCGGGCGATTTGGACGGGTTGTGGGGGCCGCAGACCGCTTTTGCTTGCGACCAACTCGCCTACCAGCAGGGGCACGGCGAGGCACCCGCGCCGTGGCGCGTCGAGCCAGTGGCACCCAACCCGAACGCCTGGCCGCTGGAGCGCCAAGAGGAGCTCACTGCCTTTTATGGTCCGCCTGGCGAGGCCAACCTGGTGTCCATGACACTACCTTACCCGCTGCGCTTGTCATGGGAATTAGGCACGGTGGTGCAGCGTACGCGCTGCAATGCCCGCGTCAAGGACAGCCTGGGTCGCGTGCTCGCAGCGGTGCTGTCCCACTATGGTGCGGCCGCAGTCAGCGAACTGCGGCTGGATGTGTTTGGCGGTGGCTACAACCTGCGCGACAAGCGCGGTGGCAGCGCCATGTCCACCCACGCGTGGGGCATCGCCTTCGACTTTGACCCTGACCGCAACCAGCTTAAATGGAGCGACGCCCGCGCCCGCTTCGCCCGATCCGAGTACGCCGCCTGGTGGGCGTGCTGGGAGGCAGAGGGCTGGGTCAGCCTGGGCCGCGCCCGCAATTACGACTGGATGCACGTGCAGGCAGCGCGGGTTTAGGCCGTGAACGAATTGGTAGGCATAAAGATGTCGATCGAGATTGATGAAGGCGGTCATTCAATTTCGATCATCAAGAGGTTGGCGACCACGACTACCCGAAGGTTCACAACATTCACCCGCTGATCGCGCGCTCTATCCACTGTTCCATACTCGTTGCGGGCAGCGCACCTGATATGCGGGCGATTTCTTTGCCCGACTGAAATATGGCGAGCGTGGGAATGCTGCGGATACCGTATTGCGCCCCCAAGGCTTGTTCTTCATCGGTATTGACCTTGATGAAGCGTGCACGCGAGTCCATGCGCGTGCTCACCTGTGCGTACGCCGGAGCCATGGCCTTGCATGGACCACACCATGGTGCCCAGAAGTCAACGACCACAGGGATGTCGCTCTTCGAGATTTGGGCAGTGAAGGCCTCCTGGGTCACCGACGGAGGTGCCAGACCGAACAAGGGTTGATGACATTTTCCGCAGTTGATTTCCTTGCCGTCACGTTGGACGGGGATGCGATTGACGGCATTGCATGAAACGCACACCGCGTGAAGTTGGTTTTGCATAGGGACTCCAGCTTTGGGCTCTGCTTTGGCATCCTCAACAGGCATGCCTTGATTCCTCTACATGCGTTCTGGTAACGCCAATTTCAAGCCACCACCATCCAAGTGGGAAGGTTGCCTGACACAGCAGAAATCTCGAATTGGATGTATATTCGTGTTTGCGCATATAGAGATTGCAAAAAGGTTTGATTTCGTGGCTAAGGCATTCCTCGCACCAATCGTTCTTCTGTTGAGCGCTTTTGCGGATGTTCAAGCAGAAAAGGCCAGTGTTCAAACGTTGCGTACCGTTGCTCAGCGGTCGTCGACGAAGCCGTAAGGGCGATAGTTCAATTCTGAGTTCTTGGTTGGAGTAACCATGCGTATTTTTGATTTGAAACGGGTAGTCGCAGTCTTGTGCTGTGTTCCGATAGCAGCATTTGCGGCCGACGGTGAAGCAATCATGCTCAAAGGCGCAGCCAACCCTACGGCGTTACCGTGCATCACGTGTCACGGCGCTGACGGTAAGGGCACGCCTTCGGCCGGGTTCCCCAGGCTGGCTGGACACCCTGCAGAGTACTTGGCCAAGCAGTTACGAGACTTCAAGGCGGGCACCCGCCAAAATCCCATCATGCAGCCGATTGCTACGGCCCTGACCGATGAGGAAATTGACGAAGTAGCGCGAGCCTATTCGGCGCGCCCGCGAGTAAACGTCACGCCATCCAAAGCGCGATTGGTCGAAGGAACTGGTGCCTGGCTGGCAATGCGGGGTGCCTGGTCCAGAAATATCCCGGAATGCATTCTTTGCCATGGTCCTGATGGGGTGGGTGTCGGTGGTGTTTTCCCGCCGATTGCCGGGCAGTCTGCCATGTATCTGGAATCCCAACTGCGCGCATGGAAAGGGGTTGCTGCAAGCACGGGCAAAACTGGCAAGGTCAAGGCAGTGGCTCCCACGCGGCGCAACGACCCCAATGGCCTTATGCAACACATTGCACGCGACCTGACGGATGCCGAGATCAAGCTTGTGTCGGAATACTTTGAGAGCCTTGGTGAGTCCTCCGAACCGTTCAACGAGTCACAGCATCGCTTGCGCTAGTTTTCATCCCAATAGCCATTTATCGGAATTATTTCTATGAGTTACGCAAACAGTCTTCTGGTGGTACTTTTAGTGCCTGCGTTGACCTCAGTTGTCCTTGCCGCTGATAAATCACGCCTGGATGACCAGACACAGATACCACAGGTGCCGGTCAAAAAAATGGCGCCCGGATATTTCCAGCCACCGGCTGACGCTGAAATTCCTGCCAATGCCTTTGGTGAGATGGTACGCAAGGGAGAGGCCCTGTTCATCAACACCAAGGCGCTTGCACCCGAATATGTTGGCAATGAAATGAACTGCGTTAACTGCCACATTGATCGTGGGCGCAAGGCAAACTCCTCGCCTTTGTGGAGCGCCTACACCATGTACCCTGCCTACCGCAAGAAGAACAATAAGGTCAACACCTTCGCTGAGCGCCTTCAGGGCTGTTTCCAGTTCAGCATGAATGGCACGCCGCCCGAAGCCACCGGCGAAGTCATCACAGCGCTTACCGCTTACGCGTACTGGATGTCAACGGGAGCGCCTACCGGGAAACCGTTACCCGGACGTGGCTTTGATGAGCCCCCACCTCCTCGTGGTGGGTTCGACATTGCGCGCGGAAAACTGCTGTACGAAGCGCAGTGCGCACTCTGCCATGGCGCCGATGGCGAAGGCAAGAAAGTAGGGACTGCCTATACCTTCCCGCCGCTTTGGGGAAAGAACTCCTACAACTGGGGTGCGGGTATGCATCGAATCAATACGGCGGCTGGTTTCATTCAGCACAACATGCCGCTTGGGCGTGGCGAAACACTTACAGACCAGCAAGCATGGGATGTTTCGGCTTACATCAACATGCATGAACGCCCGCAAGATCCACGTTTGATCAAAGGCGACATTGAACTGACCAGAAAGCGTTATCACGAAGACGATGGCGTCAATCTATACGGTGTGAAGGTTGATGGCGTGCTGGTCGGACAAGGGGTTAAATAGCTTGGCACCTGCCGAGCGCCGATGGCTGTAGACATGAAGCTCCGAACGGTTGCAATGGAGCGGTGCAGCCTGATTCAGGACTTGGTTGCCCGCAGCAGATGGCTCACGTCTACAGCGACTCTCCAGTTGCGCTGTTGGCGACCACGATTATCCCTAGCCTTGAACCTATCAGTACTCTGTTGTTGACGTCCGAGCCCGCGGGTCAGTGTGGCTCCGTAAGAAGGCGTTGAACAAGGGGGTGCTGGACCTTTTTCTCCGTACCAATTGCAAAGAAATTTTCTTCCACGCCGTCACATGGCCCTACTCTCTTTAGCGCATCGTGAACCAGCAGTTCTTCGTGAACCCACTCCACAGCCGGGAAGACACCCATTCCGCTAATGCCAAAGGTCTTAAGCAGTGCACTGTCCTCGAACTCACCAATAATGCGTGGTCGGATACCCCTCCGCTCAAACCAGTGATCGATCCGGGACCGAACGTCGTTGTGACTAGTTGGGAGTAGAACCGGCACATCCGCCAGGCAATTGGGAAAATCTTTCTTGGCCGACTTGTAAAGCTCAGCACTTGCGTACCATGACACGGGCGAAGAACCCATGGAGTGAGAGTAGAGCTTGATATTGGGGTTGGAGGGAGCAGGACGATCGGCCAATACGAGGTCCAATCGGTGCAGCGCCAAATCGCCCAATAGATCATCTAGTTCGCCCTCGTCACATACCAGGCGCAAATGGGGTTCGGTAACCACGGGGTGCAGCAACCTGCGCACCACCATCTTGGGAAGACCATCCGATATGCCTACCGCCAACCTGACGGAAGGAGAACTCATGGCATCTCGCACCACTGTAGTCAGGTTCTCGCCGAGCTGGAATATCAGATCGGCCTGTTGCATGGCAGCAATACCGGCGTCGGTCAGTACCAATCCTCTGCCTGCGGGTCTGAGCAAGGCGTAGCCAAGCGAGCGCTCCAGTTCCCGCACTTGCGCGCTGATAGTCTGCACCGCCATATCCAGCTTGTCTGCGGCACGGGACATGCCGCCCTCCTTGGCAACCACCCAAAAGTAATACAGATGCTTGTAGTTCAGGCCATGGCTCATACACAGGTTTTTTGAGAATGACGGTAAGTAATTATCTGCTTTTTATTTCTCCGTGTGGAACTTACTCTTGGCCCGTCAACCTTTTCACCCATGGAGCCCTCAATGAAAACTCTTCTTTCGATTCTGGCGGTCGTACTGACGCTTGCATTTGGCCTTGGCGTCGGAGACGCTGAGGCTGCAAGGAGACTCGGTGGCGGCAAGTCGTCGGGAATGCAGCGACAGACGACGACTCCCAACAAGGCCCCCGATGCCACGCCAACGCAACCACCTGCCACGCCTGCCATGGCGGCACAACCGAAGCGCTCATGGATGGGGCCCCTGGCTGGCCTGGCGGCCGGGTTGGGCCTGGCAGCCTTGGCGTCTCACTTCGGATTTGGTCAGGAACTGGCATCCCTGTTGATGATCGGGCTGGCGGTCATGGCCATTATGGCGGTGGTCGGCCTGATCATGCGCAAGCGCGCTGCTGCCCGGCAACCGCTTACAGCCCATATCGGGGGAATGCAATATTCCGGCGCGGGCATGGAACGGACTTCGGCTTCGCACGCGAATTACGAGGTGTCAATGCCGGGTTCCAGTATCGGCACCAAACTCGGCACCACCCAAAGCATTCCAGCAGGATTTGATGTGGCCGGTTTCGAGCGCAATGCCAAGCTCCAGTTTATTCGTTTGCAGGCTGCCAACGACGCAGCGAATTTGGACGATATCCGTGAGTTCACGACACCGGAGATGCTCGCCGCAATTGAGTTGGACATAGCCGAACGTGGTGGCACCTCACAGGAAACCGAGGTTGTTAACGTCGAAGCCAAAGTGATCGAAGTGGTTGAAGATGATGCCCGCTACCTGGTCAGCGTGCGCTACAGCGGCATGATCCGTGAAGGCAAGGGCACTGTGCCGGAATCATTCAATGAGACTTGGCACTTGGTCAAAGCCCGCGAAGGCGCGGGCGGGTGGCTTCTCTGCGGTATTGAGCAGATGCCCTCATCATGACTTGGGCAGAAAAACGCCACACTGGTCTTGGAAACGTTCAACCATGAGGATTGCGGACCATGGATATCTTCACCATTGAATTTGCGACCGCACTGATCACCATCGTCGCCATTGATCTGGTTTTGGCTGGTGACAATGCCATTGTGATTGCACTGGCGGCGCGCAATGTTCCACACCACCTGCAACGCAGGGCGATGCTCTTTGGGGCAGGTGGCGCAGTCATTGTCCGATGCCTGTTGACCCTTGTCGTCGTCTGGCTGCTACAGCTCCCGGGATTGCTGTTCGCGGGCGGAGCGATGCTGGTATGGATCGCCTACAAGCTGCTCATACCAGAGCACGAGAACGGCGACCTGGCCCACATAAAGGGGGCAACCACTTTCTGGGCGGCAATCAGAACTATTGTGGTCGCTGACACGGTTATGGGGGTAGACAACGTACTCGGTGTCGCCGGAGCAGCGCATGGAAGTTTCACGCTGGTGATTCTCGGTTTGCTGATCAGTGTCCCGATCCTGATCTGGGGCAGCAGTCTTCTATTGAAGTACGTTGAGCGCTATCCCGCCCTGGTATATCTCGGCGCAGGTGTACTTGCGTTCACAGCGGCCAAGATGATGACATCAGAACCCGTATTGAAGGATGCCCTTGGTACCTACCCGCTGGTGGTGCCACTGGTCTACGTTGGCACCGTATTTGGCGTCCTGTGGACAGGGTTCGTCGAGAACCACCATCGACTGGAGTCACGAATCAGCGCCAGATTGGAAGATTTGAAGAAGCAAAGGGTGCAGGGTTTGGAAACGTCGGACTACTTTGAAGGAGAAAGCGTCATGGAAAAGGTACTTGTTCCGGTAGATGGTTCCCGCAACACGCACCATGCGGTGCGGCATGTAATCAATGAGTTCCGCAAGAATGGGCGCATGGAGGTTCACTTGTTGAACGTCCAGACTCCATTTTCAAAGCACGTTGCACAGTTCATCAGTCGCAAGACACGCGACAGCTACCACCGTGATGCGGCGGCAAAGGCGCTCAGACCAATACGTCGGATGCTCGATGCCGCTAATGTTGAATACAGTTTCCACGTCGAAGTAGGTCGAAAGGCCGAGCTGATTACTGACACAGCGCGGCGCCTGGAATGTGATCACATTGTTATGGCCACCGCACGCAAGAATTCCCTCACGCGAATGCTCGAAGCGTCGGTCACAAACCGAGTGCTGGAACTGACAACGGTGCCGGTTGAAGTGATAGCAGGTGACACCATTTCCAAGGCAGAGCGTTACGGGATCCCAATTGGCGTTGCGGGAGCTATAGGGCTGGTGTTACTTGCCTTCGCAGACTGAATGCGGAAGGCTTCGAGGCTTCACGTTTTTGGCAAATGGTTATACAAGCTGCTTACGGGGCGGTAAGAGGGTAGGAATTTGTCCATGGAGCAACAGCCCCTAGTACCCGCGCCTGGTCAGTTCTTGCCCTTGAGTTCATCGACTTACGCACCACCAAGCTGGCGCACAAATCAGCTTGCCCAACAACCCCTGGCGGCACGCAGGACCAGTGCGCCTTATAGCGTGGGAGACACATCGCGCACATGGTTGTGCAGCCTCCCCCCGGCCAGCGCGGCGCGTTTGCCATGCAAGTGCATACTGTGACCGCATCCCAGCTTTGCCCCGTTGATCATCGAGCGTGCTGCGGGCAGCTACGTGTATGACGCGGACGAGCGCCCGATCCTGGACTTCACCTCGGGCCAGAGGAGTGCCGTATTGGGGCACTGCCATCCCGAGATCAGCGCCGTGATTGCAGACTACGCGCACCGCCTGGAGCATCTGTTTGGCGGCATGTTGTCGCGTCCTGTGGTCGATCTGGCTACGCGGCTGGCCGAAGTGGCGCCTGGCAATCTGGAGCGCTGCGTATAGCCACGCGCTACGCTTGCCCGGCCTTGTGCAGCGCCTGGTCAATGTCCCACAAGATGTCGTCCAGCGTTTCCAGACCAACCGACAGGCGGATCAGGTCCGGGGGTACGCCAGCGGCGATTTGCTGCGCTTCGTCCATCTGCCGGTGGGTGGTGGAGGCCGGGTGAATTACCAGCGTCTTGGCGTCGCCGATATTGGCCAGGTGCGACAAAAACTCCACGCTGTCGATAAACTTCTGCCCGGCCGCCGCACCGCCCTTGATGCCAAAGGTCAGCACCGCCCCGGCGCCACGCGGCAGGTACTTTTGCGCCAGCGCGTGGTACTTGTTGGATGGCAAGCCGGGGTAGTTGACCCAGGCCACGCCGGGGTGCGCTTGCAGGTGCTGGGCCACAGCAAACGCGTTGGCGCAGTGCCGGTCCATGCGCAAGGAGAGCGTTTCAATGCCTTGGAGCAGCAAGAAGGCGTTAAACGGCGAGAGCGCCGGGCCAAAGGTGCGCAAGCCCTCCATGCGGCACTTGGCGGTAAAGCCAAAGTCGCCAAAGGTCTCAAAGAAGCGCACGCCGTGGTAGCCCGCCGAGGGCTCGGTCATGCACGAAAAGTGGCCGTTGCCCCACGGGAATTTGCCTGACTCCACAATCACGCCGCCCATGGTGCTGCCGTGCCCGCCCAAGAACTTGGTGGCCGAATGCACGACGATGGCCGCACCGTACTCAAAGGGGCGGCACAGGTAGGGCGACGCAAAGGTGTTGTCCACAAACAGCGGCAGTCCGGCGGCGTTGGCAATCGCCGCCACGGCTTCCATGTCGAGCACGTTGAGCGAGGGGTTGCCCAGTGTTTCGGCGTACAGCGCCTTGGTTTTGGGGGTGATGGCGCGGGCAAAGTTTTGCGGGTCGTCCGAGTCAACAAACACGGTGTTGATGCCCAGCTTGCGAAAGTTCACGTCGAACTGGGTATGCGTGCCGCCATACAAGGTGCGTGCGGCCACGATCTCGTCACCGGCTTGCACCAGATTGAGCAGTGCCACCATTTGCGCAGCCATGCCGCTGGCCACGGCCACGGCGGCGCGCCCACCTTCGAGCGCGGCCACGCGCTCTTCAAGCACCGCCACGGTGGGGTTGGACAGGCGTGAATACACGTTGCCAAAGGTCTGCAGGTTGAACAGGCTGGCGGCGTGCTCGGGGCTGTCAAACACGTAGGCTGCAGTTTGGTAGATCGGCACGGCACGGCTGCCCGTGGCGGCGTCCGGAATCTGTCCGGCGTGCAGGCTGAGGGTGTCAAATCCAAAAACGTGGTCGGCCATGGCGATGTCTTTCAAAGGGGGCGGCGGGCGGAGATCACACCCGTGTTCACGCCCATCCAGTTCAGGCCGCCAAACAGACGGGCGTATTCGATCTTGACGCAGCGGTCCATCACCACCGTCAAGCCAGCGGCTTGCGCCAGTTGCCTGGCTTCGTCGTTGACCACGCCAATTTGCAGCCACAGCACCTTGGCACCAATGGCCACGGCGTCTTGCGCAATTGGCAGGCAATCCTGCGGCTTGCGAAACACATCAACCATGTCCACCGCAAAGGGGATGGACTTCAGATCGGGGTAACACTTCTCACCCAGAATCTCGGGGTACCTGGGGTTGACCGGCACGATCTTGTAGCCGTGGGCCTGCATGTACTTGGCCGCAAAATAACTCGGGCGGTGCCATTCGGCGGATAGGCCGACCACCGCAATGCTGCGGCAGTCGCGCAGTACGCGGCGCAAGGTGGCGATGTCGCTCATGGGGTAGCTCCGTTCATTGTGCAGTCGCCTTGCGCAGCATGCCGGTTTGGTCCACACGGCGTAGCGCGCTCAGCTCGGAAACGCTCGGTTCGGCAAGCTGCTGTGCGTGCGCCGCCAGCTTGAGGTCCCAGCCGGTATGGGCGCGCACTTCTTCCACGCTGGTATAGGCAAACCAGCCGCTCAGCTCAAACTCCCGGGTGTGGGGGTGGGGGCGCAAAATGCCCAGGGTCGTGACGATGGCCGAGGGGCCACCACCGACAAAGCCGTAACGCTCGCGTGCCTGCCCACCTTCCAGGTAGCCGGGCGACGAGATGTAATCCACCTTGTTCACAAAGCGCTTTTTTTCGTGGCCCACCATGATGACAAAGCGCTTGGCACCACTGGCAATGTCGTTGGCACCGCCCGCGCCGGTCAGGCGGGTTTTGGGCGGCGTGTAGGTGTCGCCCATGTCGTGGCCCCAGATGCCGGTGGTGTTGACGTTGCCAAACTTGTCCACCTGCGCAGCACCAATCAAACCCACGTCACAGCGGCCCGAAGCCACCATGCAGCCCAGCGCATCGAGCGCACTGGTAAAGCTGACCGCGTTGGCCGAAATACGGTTGCACTCGATACCCCAGGGCAGCCCCCCCAGCGGGGTGGAGCCATACACGCCGCCTTCGGTCATGGCGCGCACGTTGGGTGCGTGGTGGGCTTGCGCAAAGTAGCCCGCCAACATCGACAGGCCGACGCCGAAAATGGCCAGCTCGCCATCGTGAATTTCGCGCCCGGCAGCAATGGCCATCATCTCCTGGCGGGTGTAGGGGGCTGGGGCCGACGCTGTGCTGGCGCTCATGCTGCACTCCGTGGTGCCGGCGATTCACTCAGCAGCGCCTCAACCACGCTGCGCGGTTGAATCCAGGGGCGATAGGGGTCGAGCAGAAAGCTCGTCGGGCCGTGGCTGATTTTTTCGATCACGTCGGGGCCAATCATGTCCAGGTACTCGTCCAGGGTGCGGTAGCGGTGGACAAATTGCTCCAGGTAGCGCGCCGTGCCTTCTTCGCTACCAAGCCACTGGTTCATGAGCTTCATGTGGGCCTCGTCAATGTCATGCACGCCGGGAGAGGCTTGCGGCCAGGCGGCATAGGGCCACCACACCACCGCTTCGACAATGATGCCCGGGATGCGCACCAGGTTGGGAAACTGGCGCATGCAACCAGTGTCGACAATATGGTCGGCAATCAGCACCACTTTTTGGGCCGCGCGCGAGAGCTCAAACCGGCTCCACTCGGTGCCAAGCATGATGGCATTGCCCTGCACGTCGGCCAGCGTGACGTGAATGGCGGCCAGGTCGGGCTTGAGCGGCGACAGGGCGCCGAGCGTGCGCCCGGAAAACGGATCGGTGATGCCGGGAATCTTGTCGCTGGCAGGATAGCCCTGCGGAGCAAAGGCGCTGCGCTGGGCAATGTCAGAGCCAATGTTTACGGTGGCGGGCATGAACGGCAAGTTCAGCGCACCGGCAAGCAAGCGCAACGCCATCGAGAGGTTGGAGTAATCTTCCAGCGCCAGTTGTCCGCTTTCAACCGCGCGGCGCAGGCCGTTGGCAAAACCAAAGCCTTCCAGGCCGGTAAAGCCGCATTCGGCCCGGGTGACCGCGCCAGTTGCCGCCAGCAGGTTGAGTTGCTGGCTGTTGCAGTGAAAGATGCCATGCAGGTTGCTGCGTGCCTGGCGCAACAACTCACGCCCAAACGCAATCGCATCGGCCCCCACCGGCAAACCCGCACCGCTGGCGTACTGCATGCCGTCGCGGGTAAAGCGCCTAACCGCCTCGGGCAGGGTAATGAGTTTGTGCGTGGCCATGGACGATGATTTTAGGCTCGGCCGCTGCCCTGCACGTGCCAATGTCCGGCTGAATGCAGGTGCGCGTTACCGGCGCTACGCGCGGCAACTCACTTAGCTGCGCAAAATTCGGCAAAGGCTTCGGGCGTGTTGGCAAAGCCCTGTGCGCTAGCGAGTTCCCAGGGTCGCACGCATGCGGATTGGCGCGCGCACCACGCATAACCGGCCGAGGGGATGCAGCCATGGGCGTCGCGATCGCTGCCGGGCATGGGAGGGCGTGACGCGCCGCCACAGGCTGTGAGCGATGCTGCAACCAGCGTTGCCGCACTGCACGCGCGCACGCTGCGGGCGTACAACCCCACAGTGCGAAAGGTTCCCATGGGGGCTGTGCGCCTACGCGCGGCTGGTCAGGTTGTAGCGCACGTCGGGCGTGTTGCTGCGCAGGCTGGAGCGGGCCTGGTTGCGCTCGGAGGGCGTCTCTGGGGTGATGCAGACTTGTCGCGAACCTTCGATCCGAATGGCTTCGGGATGCTCCTTGCGGATGGCCTGCTCGGTGAACCGGGTAAACGTGGTCATCCAACGGCCCGCCCATTGAATTTGCCAGTAATAAACCTCTTCGGTGATCATCGTCTCTTGTTGTGTGGCTGGTTAAAACAACAGTATACAGAGGAACCATGGCGTGGCCGAAACCTGCCGTTAAAAATTTGATGCTTCACGATGGCTTTACACAACGCTGTCAACTTGCCCGTGCGCCCGGCGTTACTGGGGGATAGGTAGCCACATGAAACAACTCACTAAAACCGCAGGCGCAGCATTGCTGATTTGCGCCATCAGCTTCAACGCATTGGCCGATGGCCGCCGGCCAGAATTCCGGCACCACGAGGGGCACCAAGGCGGGGGCCCGGGCTGGATTGCACCGCTGGTGTTTCTGGGTGTGGCTGGCGCAATTTTGAGCGCCTCGGAGCGCTCGCAGGCGCAACCGGTGTACGTGTCGCCACCTGTGACCTATGTCTCGCCACAGCCCACCTACGTGATCCCGGCACCGGCCGTGCAAGCACCCCCGGCGGCACCCGGTTACTCCTGGTACTTCTGCAAGTCGGTGGGCCAGTATTACCCCTACACGCAAAACTGCCCCGAGGGCTGGCAGCAAGTCGCACCCATTGCGCGCTAAACGCGCAGGTAGATAAGCGTTCATCCGGGCCACGCCGCTGGCCCGGTCTCCCCCCAACCGTTCCAGCGTTCCTGCCCCGCAGGGTTGTGCCACCACCACAGGTGGCGACAGTTTTATATTAAAAGGTGCACATTACATGGATGTTTGATAAAATATCCACTCAACATGAATCTTTAAGAGGAACTCCGACATGAACGCACGTACCGACACCTTCGCGCCCGACGTGGCACCCATCCACCGCGCTGACCAGGCGCTGGGCCAGATTGCCGTGCAATTGCCCGGTGCAACGGCGGTGTTCCGACGCCTCAAGCTCGACTTTTGCTGCGGCGGCCAGATCAGCCTGCGCCAGGCGGCGCAGGACAAGCATCTGGACCTGGCTGCACTACTGGCAGAACTGGCTGGCCTGGAGCGTGGTGACATGTCGCCGCAAAGCACCGACGCAACGACGCTGATCGACCATATTCTGGAGCGCTACCACGCCGTGCACCGTGAACAGTTGCCCGAACTGATCCGCATGGCCCGGCGCGTCGAAGCCGTGCACCGTGAGCACCCGGACGTGCCCGTTGGCCTGGCGGTGCTGCTCGAAGGCATAGAGGCCGAGATGCTCGACCACATGCAGAAGGAAGAGAACGTGCTGTTCCCGATGCTCAAGAGCGGCGGCAATCCATTTGTGGTGCAGCCGATCGGCATGATGCGCACCGAGCACATCGGCCACGGTCAGCAACTGGACCGGCTCAACGCGCTCACCCACGACGCCACGCCTCCGCAAGGCGCTTGCAACACCTGGCAGGCGCTCTACGCGGGTATTGCGCAGCTCAACGACGACCTGATCAACCACATCCACCTGGAGAACAATGTGTTGTTCCCGCAGTTCGAGCAGGCCGAGGACTGCACCAGCGCGTGCGCCTGCACCGCCTGAAAGTCCGGCTCAGGTACCCGGGCTTGCCGCACGCACATGCGTGCCGGCATCGGCGCGCTTGGCAACGGTGATCAAAATGTCGGACAGCGACTCGCTTTGGCTGATCTGGGGATAGTGTCCGGTTGCCAACTCCAGCACCTCCCAACCGGGTTCGCGCCGCACGCGCTCGCGCATGACGGCAATCGTGGGCAAGGCCGGATCGGTGCAATCGATGAAGGTGCGTGGCAAGCGCGAGAGCCGTTCTGCGTCAAACTGCAGCGGGTCCTGGTACACACCGGCGGGTTGGGGTGTCTGGCGGCGGTTGATCCAGTCGCGGTCGGCACCAGTCAAGCCAAACACGCTGGCGTCGGGCGGCGCAAAACTCACGCCCCCACTCTCGCGCACGGATGCGAGGCGTTGCGCCACGGTCTCGGCGCTGTGCTGACTGCTCCAACTTTCGCCCGGGTGGGGAGTTACCGCGTCCACATACACCAGCGACTCCAGCAGGCCAGGGTGACTTTGCTGCAACTGGTCGGCAACGCCGGTGATGACCATGCCGCCGTAACTGTGCCCCACCAACACCACCCGGCTGAGTTCATTGGCCTCAATCAAACCGAGCACGTCCTGCACATGGGTTGCCAGGTGGATGCCGTCCGACAGCAGGTGTGCGCGCTCACCTACGCCGGTGAGGGTAACGGCAAAGACGTCCAGAGCCGCCGCGCGCAAACGCGGGATGACGCGCTTCCAGACCCAGGCACCCGCCCACGCGCCATGCACCAACACCACTGACGGAACTCTCATTGCGCATCCTTTCGGGCTGGCGCGACCCGTCCGAACCGGACGACCTAGCGCGCCAAGGGGCATTTTGCACCGGGTACACCCACGCCAGCGCTGGTGAGGGGCCGTCGCTATAATCCGCCGCTTGTTTGCAGCCCCCGACTTCCCCCAAGGACACCATGAGCACCCATAGCAATACATCCGGTCACCATGAGGCATCCGGCCACCCGACCAAGGGCTCGCAACAGTTGCTCTGGACGCTGCTGTTTTCGCTGGTGATTCCGGTAATCGTGATCGTGTCATTGGTGCGCGCCACGGACTTTGGCAACCAGCCCGTCACAGAAGCGGCCCACTCCGAACTGGCGGTGATGCAGCGCATCCAGAAGGTGGGAAGCGTGGTGATTGGCAGCGCCCAGCACGAAACCCAAACCGGCGAGCAGGTGTTCAAGGCCCAATGCACCAACTGCCATACCGCCGGTGTGGTGGGTGCCCCCAAGTTTGGCGACGCCGCTGCCTGGGCACCGCGCATCAAGACCGGTTTTGCAGCGCTGCTCAATTCCGCGCTCAAGGGCAAGAACGCCATGCCACCACAGGGCGGCGGCGCGTTTGACGACTTTGAAGTAGCCCGCGCGGTGGTCTACATGGCCAACGCCGGTGGTGCCAAATTCCCGGAGCCCGTTAATTCGACGAAGAAATAGCGTCCCACGCCCCGCAGAGATTGGGCCCCAAACCCAATCTCTGCTACCAACTCTGCGCCAGTCACGGGACCGACTGGCGGCGAATCATGAGCCCTCATGCTGCGCTGCAGCCGGACTCAGAACAAACCCATAGCGCGCGGGCAAGTAGGCGCGTAGGACTTCTTCCACCGGCCAGCGGCCCGACTCCAATACCGACGCAGCAGCTTCCACATCAAGCGAGTGCAGCAGGCCCAGGCCGAGCGGGGTTTGCAGGTAGACCCAGCCACTTTCGTCGAGCAGGCACCGGGTTGCGTGGGTGGTGATGCCGGTGTGCGCTTGCAGGCTGGCGTCGGCGTTGAGCCGCCAGACCCAGGGCGTGGCTTGCAACTCCACGTACACGCGCTGCGGGCCGTTCTGAAAATACCATTGGCCCTGCGCGTCGCAGGCGTAGTTGCGTGCGATGAAGGCAATGAGCTTGTCGTGCTGCAGCAGCGAGCCCTTGGCACCCGGCAACCCGCTGGCAAAAGCACCTGCTGCCTGGACGGCAGCGTCGCGCATGTACCAGTGGCCGCGCGCATCGAGCCCCAGCCAGCCGTAACAGTGCGGCACGTTGGGCCATTTCGCCATGGCTTGGCGAACGATGTCATCCATGGGCAGCCTGCGGCAAGCATTGCGTCAGCCATGCGCCCACGGCGTCGGGCAGCAAGCCATCGCGTGCGCTGGCCTGGGTGCGCACAAAGCCCGCGTGCCCGCCCTGCGCCGGTTGCCACAGCGTCACACTGGGGCCGACCTCGGCCGCATTCGGCAGGCACCAGGCCGGAACAAAGGGGTCGTTGCGTGCGTTGACCACGAGCGTTGGAACGCGAATCTCGTGCAGGCGCGGTTTGGCCGAAGCCCGGCACCAGTAGTCGTCGGTATCGCGAAACCCGTGCAGCGGTGCCGTAAACACGTTGTCAAACGCGTACAGGTCTTGGGCGGCGAGCATGGCTTGCCGGTCAAACAACCCCGGAAACTGCGCCCACTTGATCAGGGCCTTGGGCTTCATGGTGTTGAGGAACATGCGCGTGTACACCCTTCGGTTGAATCCCCTGCCCAACGCCCCGCCACCCGCGGCCAGATCAATGGGCGAACTCAGCGCCGCCAGCGCCTGCACCACCGTGGCAGCCTGCGCGCCCATTTCCTGCGCCCAGCGCAGCAAGGCGTTTGCGCCCAAGGATATACCCAGCGCCAGCATTGGCCCGGTGTGCTGCGCACGCAAACGCTGCAAGATCCAGCCCACTTCCTCAAAGTCGCCTGAGTGGTAGGCGCGCGGTGCCAGGTTGATCTCGCCGCTGCAGCCACGAAAGTGCGGCACGGCAAAGCTCCACTGTTGGTGCGCGGCGTAGTCGGCAAAGGCGCGTGCGTAGTGGCTTTGCGACGAGCCCTCCAGACCATGAAACAGCACCAGCAAAGGCTTGCCGGGTTGGCCCGCGCGCGTGTCAACGTCGATGAAGTCGGCGTCCGGCGTGGTCCAGCGCTCTCGTTGGTACACCGGGCCGGGTTGCGCAACGTGGCGCATTTGCAGCGCTGGCCAGATGGTTTGCAGATTGCCGCCAGGGAGCCACCAGGGTGCGGTGTAGTGCATGGCGGCTCACGCAATCAGCATGATGGCTGGTGAGACACTGCCGACTAATGCAAGACCTGCGGTGCGGCCACTTGCTCGTGTGCATCGTCGGCCCGGCCCGGGCTGGCGTGGTGCAGCACCAGGCGCCAGCCTTGCGGTGTCTTGTGGTACACATTGGTGGCCAGCACGTGGGCGTGGATCAGGCCTTCGGGCGTCATCAGTTCCACCCGCTCCAATACGCTGTGCACGGCGCTGGCGAGCGAATCGACCCGGCGCACGGCTTGCGGCTCGACCCGTAGCGCGCCGCCACTGGAGAAGATGCCCTCAAAGGCAGTGCGAATAGCAGCCAAGCCGACCACGCGCGGACCTGCGGGGTGAATGCAGACGATGTCGTCTTCATCGGCCCAGCAGGTCATGAGTTTGTCGATGTCGGCGGTGCGCAGCGCTTCGTAAAAAGCGACCTCGACGTCATCGGGTGTGCCACCCAGGGTGGCAACTTTCTGGCGGGTTTTGGTGGACATCAATGAGAAACCGCCCGAAGGCGGTTTGCTTGGATGAGGCTGTAGCTTAGCGCTTGTGGCGGTACTTGCGCAGGGCGGCAATCTGGGCCGCCATGATGGCCAGCTCGGATTGGGCCTTGGCCAGATCAATGTCGGTCTTGGCGTTCTTGATGGCTTCTTCGGCAGCCAGCTTGGCGGCGTTGGCCTTCTCGTCGTCCAGGTCCTTGCCACGGATGGCGGTGTCGGAGAGCACCGTCACGCGATGGGGTTGCACTTCGAGAATGCCGCCCGCCACGAACACAAATTCTTCGCTGCCATCGGGTTTTTCAATACGCACCGAACCAGCCTTGATGCGGGTAATCAGCGGTGTGTGTCGGGGGAAAATCCCCAGCTCGCCAGCTTCCCCAGGCAGCGCGACAAAGCGTGCCTCGCCGGAGAAGATCGACTCTTCTGCGCTGACAACATCGACGTGAATGGTGTTCATAGGTGCTCCAACGCCGCTTTACGCAACCTTTTTCGCTTTTTCGAAGGCTTCGTCAATACCGCCAACCATGTAGAAGGCTTGTTCGGGCAGGTGGTCGCACTCGCCGTTGACGATCATCTTGAAGCCACGGATGGTTTCGGCTAGCGATACGTACTTGCCAGCGGTTCCGGTAAACACTTCGGCCACGTGGAAAGGCTGCGACAGGAAACGCTGGATCTTGCGAGCGCGTGCCACCGTGAGCTTGTCTTCGGGGGCGAGTTCGTCCATGCCCAGAATCGCGATGATGTCGCGCAGTTCCTTGTAGCGCTGCAGCGTGCCTTGCACGGCGCGGGCGGTTTCGTAGTGGTCGGCGCCCACCACCAGCGGGTCGAGCTGACGGCTGGTGGAGTCGAGCGGGTCCACGGCGGGGTAGATACCCAGCGAAGCGATATCACGCGAGAGCACCACGGTGGAGTCCAAGTGGGCGAAGGTGGTAGCGGGCGACGGGTCGGTCAAGTCATCTGCGGGCACGTACACGGCCTGGATGGAGGTGATGGAACCCACCTTGGTGGAGGTAATACGCTCTTGCAGGCGGCCCATTTCTTCGGCCAGCGTAGGCTGGTAACCCACAGCGGAAGGCATACGACCCAACAGCGCGGACACTTCGGTACCGGCCAGGGTGAAACGGTAGATGTTGTCGACGAAGAACAGCACGTCTTTGCCTTCGTCACGGAACGATTCGGCAATGGTCAGACCGGTCAGCGCCACGCGCAGACGGTTGCCCGGGGGCTCATTCATCTGACCGTACACCATCGACACTTTGGACTCGCCCAGGTTGTCGCTATTGACAACGCCCGAGTCCATCATTTCGTGATAGAAGTCGTTACCTTCGCGGGTACGCTCTCCCACACCGGCAAACACCGACAGACCGCTGTGGGCCTTGGCAATGTTGTTGATCAGTTCCATCATGTTCACGGTCTTGCCCACGCCAGCGCCGCCGAACAGACCGACCTTGCCGCCCTTGGCAAACGGGCACACCAAGTCAATCACCTTGATGCCGGTTTCGAGCAGCTCTTGCGAGGGGCTGAGTTCGTCGTAGGTCGGGGCCTTGCGGTGAATCGAAGCGCTCAGGGTCGAGTTGACCGGGCCGCGCTCGTCAATCGGGTTGCCCAGCACGTCCATGATGCGGCCCAGTGTGGCTTTGCCAACCGGTACGGTAATGGGCTTTTCGGTGTTGCTCACCATCATGCCGCGACGCAGACCGTCGGACGATCCCAAGGCAATGGTACGGACAATGCCGTCACCCAACTGCTGCTGAACTTCCAGCGTCAGGGTGGAACCTTCCATCTTCAGCGCATCGTAAATGCCGGGCATCTGGTTACGGGGAAACTCCACGTCCACCACCGCGCCAATACACTGAACAATTTTTCCCTGAACTTGGGGTTGGGCTTGAGCCATTTTTCGCTCCAAAAATTAAAATCAATAACGAATACTTGCTGAACCAGGCTGCCGTGCGGTTTACACCGCCGCCGCACCTGCCACGATTTCGGACAATTCTTTGGTGATCGCCGCCTGACGGGTCTTGTTGTAAATCAGTTTGAGCTCGCCGATCACACTGCCGGCGTTATCAGTGGCCGCCTTCATGGCCACCATCCGCGCCGATTGCTCGGATGCCATGTTCTCAGCCACCGACTGGTACACCAGTGCTTCCACATAACGCGTAAGCAGATCGTCAATTACTGACTGCGCATCGGGTTCGTAGATGTAGTCCCAGTCGTGTTGCGGACCGGCTTCCTTTGCGTCGGCTTCGATCTGCACCGCCGACAGCGGCAACAGTTGCTGCACCACGGGCTCTTGCTTCATGGTGTTGATGAACTTGGTGTAGCACAGGTACACCGCGTTGATCTCGCCCTTGGCATAGGAGTCCAACAGCACCTTGACCGGCCCGATCAGCTTTTCCAGGTGAGGCGTATCGCCCAACTGGGTTACGTGGGACACCACCGTGGCACCGACACGACCGAGAAAACCAAAGCCCTTGTTGCCAATGGCCACCGAGCGCGCTGTGATGCCTGCTGCCTGCAGCTCACGCAGCTTGACAGTGACGGCGCGCAGCACGTTGGTATTCATACCGCCGCACAGGCCCTTGTCCGTAGTCACCACAATGAAACCAGTCACCTTGGCGCTGTTTTCCTGCATGAACGGGTGGGTGTACTCGGGGTTGGCCTTGCCCAG
>CAIPBW010000508.1 GCA_903863395.1 uncultured beta proteobacterium | reverse complement strand
GCTGGGCATGGCGCTCGAAGGGCTGCGCGACCTGAGCGTGATTGCCACCGCGCCCCAGCGCCGCCTGGCGATCAAGACCTTTGTACGTACCGAGGGCAATGGCGTCATCCGGGAGGCGGTGCTGCGCGAACTCAAGCGCGGCGGCCAGGTGTACTTTTTGCACAACGAGGTTGAGACCATCGAAAACCGGCGCGCCAAGCTGGAGGAACTTTTGCCCGAGGCCCGCATTGCCGTGGCCCACGGCCAGATGCCCGAGCGCCAGCTCGAGGCGGTGATGCGCGACTTTATCGCCCAGCGTTACAACCTGCTGCTGTGCTCGACCATCATCGAAACCGGGATCGACGTGCCCACCGCCAACACCATCGTGATCAGCCGCGCCGACAAGTTTGGCCTGGCGCAGTTGCACCAGTTGCGCGGGCGCGTCGGGCGCAGCCACCACCAGGCCTACGCCTACCTGATGGTGCCCGATCTGGAGGGCCTGACCAAGCAGGCCAGCCAGCGCCTGGACGCGATCCAGCAAATGGAAGAACTCGGCAGCGGCTTTTACCTGGCGATGCACGACCTGGAAATTCGCGGTGCCGGAGAGGTGTTGGGCGATAACCAGAGCGGCAATATGCTCGAGGTGGGCTTTCAGCTCTACAACGAAATGCTGGCCGAGGCGGTGCGCTGCCTCAAGGCCGGGATTGAGCCCGATTTGCTCGCCCCCCTGAACGCCACCACCGACATCAACCTGCACGCCCCCGCGCTGCTGCCCGAAGACTATTGCGGCGACGTGCATTTGCGCCTGTCGTTTTACAAAAAGCTCGCCACCGCCAAGACGGCCGACCAGGTCACCGGTTTGCTCGAAGAAATTGTCGACCGCTTCGGCAAACTGCCACCGCAAGCGCAAACCCTGATCGACGTGCACCGCCTGCGGGTGCTGGCCAAACCCTATGGCGTGCTCAAGGTGGACGCCGCCCCGGGCGTGACCACCATCACCTTCGAGAAGAACCCGCCCATCGACCCCATGAAGATCATCAGCCTGATCCAGAAAAACAAGCACATCCGACTGGCCGGCAACGAAAAGCTGCGCATCGAACGCGAACAGCCCGACCCCGCGATGCGTGCGCAGATGGTGCGCGATATTTTGCGGTCGCTGGGAAACCCTGTGGTGGAGAACACAACGGAAACGCCAATCTGACGCAGGCGTTGGGAGTCCGTATAATTTCCTGGCAATTACATGCTTCGACTCACCGGCCAGGAGGTTCACTGTGTCCCAAGTCACGATTTACATGGATGACGACGCTATCAAGCGTGCCAAGGCATCAGCAGCAGCGGCGCACCTGTCACTCAGCGCATGGGTATCGAAGCTGGTGAAGGAACAAACGCCTGCCATTGACGCCAATGGTTACCCCGTTGGGTTTTTTGAAGAAATGGCCGCCAACGCCCATCTTTGGAACGACTTTCCGTTGGCCGAAGTGCTCCGTTCCGATCAAGTGGCCGATTTGCCGCGCGAGGCCTGGTGATGGTCCTGCTCGACACCAACACCCTGATCTATTTCTTCAAGCAACAAGGCCATGTGGCCGCGCATTTGCAGCAACTGCCTGCGTCTCGAGTTGCATTGCCATCGGTGGTGCTTTTTGAACTGGAATATGGCCTGCTGCGCTCCACCAAACCGCAAGCCCAGCAGCGCGGCATGGAAGCGGCCGTGGCCGCCTACCGTGTGTTGCCTCTGGACGCCAAGAGCGCCAAGGCTGCCGCCTGGGTCAGGCACACCCTGGAACTGGCCGGAACGCCCATTGGACAGGGTGACCAACTGATTGCCGGTATCGCCCTGGCGAACGATTTGACACTGATCACCCGCAATACCCGGGAGTTCTCACGGATACCGAACCTGCGTCTGGCAAACTGGTTTGATACGCCACCGGACGCCGCAACACCGTGATGCGCGGCGCGTACTTGACACATCACGACACACCCATTCATTCGACATCTGACGCACACTGCATGACCTTCAACACCGAACCTGTGCCCGGTCTGATACTCCAAGGCACCCCCAACACCCTGCGCCTGCGCGACTTCAAGCTGGTCGCGTTCGACATGGACTCGACCCTGATCAACATCGAGTGTGTGGACGAGATTGCCGATGCTGCCGGGCGCAAGGCCGAGGTGGCTGCCATTACCGAGGCGGCCATGCGCGGCGAGATTGCAGACTACAAGGAGAGCTTGCGCAAACGCGTGGCGCTGCTGCGGGGCGTGCCCATGGCGCATCTGCAGGCCGTGTACGACAAGCGCCTGCAGATCAACCCGGGCGCTGCCGAGCTGGTGGCCGCTTGCCGGGCTGCGGGACTCAAGACGCTGTTGGTGTCGGGCGGTTTCACGTTCTTTACCGACCGGGTTCGTGCGCGGCTGGGCATCGACTTTGCCCGTGCCAATGTGCTCGAAGTGGACGGCGACGCCACCACCGGAACACTCACCGGTCGCATG
>CAIPBW010000507.1 GCA_903863395.1 uncultured beta proteobacterium | reverse complement strand
GTGTGCAGCGCCACCGTACAGGGGGTGCCCAGGTCGGCGGGTTGGTAGTGGACCACGTGCACCAGAAACTCGGTCAACTCATAGGTGCGCTCGGCCAGGTCAAGCGCCTTGGCGTGCAGCGCGGGGTCGTCGGCAAACAGCCCGGGGTAGTGTTGGCGGATCATGCCGCCGCACGAGCCCGATGGAATTACCACCGGCCACGGCTGGGTAAACAAGCTGAGTTGCTGCTGGGCGACGGCGCGTGCCTCGGCCGGAAAACCGCTGCTGTGGGCGGGCTGGCCGCAGCAGGTTTGCTGCTCCAGGTAATGCACGCGGATGCCTTCGCGCTCGAGCAGGCGCACGGTATCGAGCCCGGCCTGCGGGGCAAACTGGTCGATCAAACAGGTAGCGAAGAGGTACACATCGGCCGGTTTGGCAGGGTAGCTTCGCTGCCCACGGGTCACGAACCCCATCGGCACTCTCCTCAGTTATTACTATTCTGGTAAATTGGTAAGACCAATTGGACGGAAATGTAAAACGAGCCGCCAACTCGGTCAACTAGTATTAACCCTAGGTCCGATAAGCCTTTGGCAGAAAATTTCTGGGCTATCATCAACTGGTCTTACCAATTTACACCCATGCTTGCACAACGCCCCACGGTGACCCGGCTGGCCGACTCGGTCGCTGCCGACCTGGAGCGGCGCATCCTGGAAGGCTCGCTCAAACCCGCCGACCGCTTGCCCGCAGAGCGCACGTTGGCGCTGGAGTTGGGCGTGTCGCGCCCGTCGCTGCGCGAGGCAATCCAGAAGCTGGTGTCCAAGGGCTTGCTCACCACGCGCCAGGGCGGTGGCACCTATGTCACCAACCGGCTGGAGGCGCACTTTGTCGACCCCTGGCAGGACATGCTCAAAGACCACCCGCTGCTGCACCGCGACCTGCTGGAGTTTCGCCAGATGCTCGAAAGCCAGGCGGCAGCGCTGGCCGCCGACCGCGCAACCGACGCCGACATCAACCGCCTGGACACCGCGCACGCCAACCTGCAAGCGGTGTACGCCGACGGCGACCTGGAGGCTTGCATCAACGCCGATGTGGCGTTCCACCAAGCCGTGGCCGAGGCCTCGCACAACGTGCTGATCGGGCACCTGACAGCCAGCCTGATGAAGGTCATCCACGGCCACGTTTCCAACAATCTGGAGAACCTGCACGCACGCCCGCAGCGCTGGAACAAGCTGGCCGCACAACACCGCACCATCTGGCAGGCCATCCGCGAACGCGCCCCCAACAAGGCGGCACGCGCCGCCAGCGAGCACATCGATTTCGTGCGCCAAAGCATCGAAGACAGCGCCGTGGACCAGGCGCGCCGAATGAGCGCCCTGCGCCGACTGGGTGATGCGGGCGAATAGCGTCCTTGCCGTCAGCCTTTGCCTGCTGCTGGCGGGCTGCACAACGCCGCCCGCGCCCGAAACTACAGCCCAAACCGAAGCCAATGTCGGCCCAAACGCCTGGACGCTTTCGCCACTGCAAAGCGGTGCAGCGCCACTGGCAGCACCCTTGTGGCAGCACTTCCGTTTGCCGGGCAAACAGGCCACGGACTTCAGCTACCGGCAGGTCGATGGCCGCCACAGCATGGCGGCACGCGCCGATGCCTCGGCGAGCATGTTGCGCCAGCAGGTGCATATCCCGGCGCAGGAGTTGGGGCATCTGCGGTTTTCGTGGAAAGTGCCGGAGCTCATCGCCCAGGCCGATATGGCCGTGCGCGAGGCCGACGACTCGCCAGTGCGCGTGGTGCTGGCGTTTGAGGGCGACCGGTCACGCTTTTCCGCGCAGAACGCGATGCTCTCGGAACTGCTGCTTACCATCACCGGCGAGCCCCTGCCCTACGCCACGCTGATGTACGTGTGGTGCAACAAGCGGCCAGCGGGCTCGGTGATCATCAACCCACGTACCGACCGCATCCGCAAACTGGTGATGGAGAGCGGAGCGCGCAAGCTCAACCAGTGGCTGGACTACGAACGCGACATCCGTGCCGATTTTGAGCACGCCTTTGGCGAGCCGCCGGGTGCGCTGGTGGCCGTGGCCATCATGACCGACTCGGACAACACCCGCTCGGTGGCGCGCGCCTGGTACGGCCCGCTCACCCTGACCGCAGCGCGCTGATCGGGCGCTGCGACTTGGGTCAAATCCCCCGCGCCACCGGGGCATTTAACCCTGCAGCCCCACATATTCCCCACCCCGCACTCGACGGCACAAAAATAACTCGAAGCAAATCAAGCACTTAGGGTTATGACGGGGGCACCGGCACGATGGCACGCTCTGTGCAAATGGCGTACGGGTCACACACCACCCCCGGATCGGAGCCCCCCATGAACGTAAAACGACTCGAAGGACGCCAGCTCAACTACTGGGTAGCCATGTCGGCCGGGCTCAAGCTCGCGCCCGCGCACCAGCCGCCAGGGCTGCGCCACGACCCGCAAAGCGGCTACTGGCATCCGCACAACTACAACCCGGCGGGGGACTGGTCGCAGGCAGGTGCCATTCTTTCGGACGAGTGGTTTGCGATTGAAGACGCGATGATTGAATGGTTTGGGTTGGACTGGCCGCATATTCCGGCCATCGTGGAGAACCCGCTCACCTGGTTTATGCGCGCCTTTGTGGCTTCGCAATACGGCAACGAGGTGGAAGACATGACGCCGCCTTACAACACGCTGGAGTTCAGCACCGATGCCACCCCGCTGCTGGTGCCAGGGCAGACACAATCAGTTGCCAACAAATCAACCGTACCACCCTGGATGAGAATCATAAGCTGGTAAAAACGCGGGTATGCCCGCCCCCGCCACCGCCACGCTCAACCTGCGCAGACGCTTTGCCATCAGTAGTCTGGGCGTGATCGCGCTGATCGCGCTGAGCCTGGGTTGGTTGATGTCGCACATGCTGACCGAGCGCATGCTGCAGCGCGAAGGCGAAGTCAGCATGGACTTCATCCAGAACCTCCTGCTTACCGACCAGTCGGCGGCGTATTTTTCCAACCCCGACGACGCCGAGCTCAAGACGCGCTTTCTGGCGTCCATGGCCCACATCGCATCCATGAGCGAGCCAGTGCGCGCCAACGCCTACCAAACCAACGCCACCGTGATCTGGTCCACCGACAAGGACCTGGTGGGCCGCCGCTACCCGCGCAACGACGAACTCGACGAGGCCCTGGACGGCAAGCTGGTGGTGCACAACGGCCGCCTGGATGAGAACGCGCCGATCAAGGGCGAGCACATCGGGCTGGCGCAGCGCACCAGCTATTACGTCGAGAGCTATATCCCGATCTTTGCCCCCCAGTCGCGCCAGGTGCTGGGCGTGATGGAGATCTACAAAGTGCCGGTGCAACTCAACGCTGCGATTGCCGACGCCCTGCTCCAGCTCTGGCTGGCCTGCGCCGTCAGCGCCGTGGCACTGTTTGTGACGCTTTACTGGACAGTGGCGCGCGCCGACCGCCTGCTGCGCGACCAGCAGGCCCGACTGGCGGAGAACCAAACCCTGGCCACCGCCGTGGAACTGGCGCGCGCCGTGGCGCACAACCTGCGCAATCCGCTGGCATCGATCCGCGTATCGGCCGAAATGCTGCAAGCCAGTGAC
>CAIPBW010000506.1 GCA_903863395.1 uncultured beta proteobacterium | reverse complement strand
TGGCGGGCTCCAACATCAGGCCACGCGGCATGCCCGGGCCTGTGGGTGCCCTGATAGGCGGCGTTGCGGCGAAGTTTGCACCATTGACCGACAACATGGGCATGGAACTGCTGGTGCATTGCGCCCAGGAAATGAACCATCTGGCGGGAATACTGCCAGAGATCTATGCCAGGTTCGGTCCCGCAGAGATGCGCTGAATCCCCGGAGTCTTTTCCTCATTCCAAGCCATAGGACATTCGATTCATGCAACGTACTCACACCAAAGGCTCCGTATTTCGCCGGGGCGAGGCCGGTTTTGAGCAGGCCGTTCTTGGCACCAGCTTCACAGCCCGTGACCCAGGCCGCCGACCCGATATTGCGGTGCAGGTCAATGATGTTTATGAAGTCATTGCCGCCGTGCGCCAGGCCGGTCGCGATGGGCTGCGCATTGGCCTGTGCTCAGGTGGACACAGTTGGGCGCAAAACCATATTCGCGAGGGCGGCATGATGCTGGACCTCTCACGATTGAACGCGATCGAAGTCAACGTGAACAAGAGAACTGCAGTCGTAGGCCCTGGCTGCCTATCGGGTGAGTTGAATTTGGCGTTGGTTGAACACGGTTTGTTTTTTCCCACCGCCCACGCATGGACCGTAGGCATTGGCGGCTTTTTGCTTCAGGGCGGTTTTGGCTGGAACAGCCCGCAACTCGGTGTCGGCTGCCAAAACGTGCTCGGCATTGACGTGGTTCTGGCCGACGGCACGCTGGTACATGCCAACGAAACCGAAAACGCGGACCTGTTCTGGTCTGCGCGCGGAGCAGGCCCGGGTTTCTTTGGTGTGGTGGTGCGATTTCATCTCAAGCTGCACGCCCGCCCCAAGTTCATGGGCATGAAGATGCAGGTGTTTCGCATCAAGCATCTGGAGCAAGTGCTGAAGTGGGCCGATCATGCTGGCCCGCAGGTTGCACGCAACGTCGAGTTTCAGATGGTCATGAATCCCAAGGCGTCGGTCATCAATGCCCATGGCATCGAGGTGATTGCGCCAGTGTTTGCGGATAGTTGGCAAGAGGCACGTCAACACGTGGATTTCATCACCAACAGCCCGGTGCGCTCACTGGCCAGCGTGACGCTTCCGCTGCTGCCCATGTCTCTGAACTTCATGATGAAAGCGGGTGAAAAAACGCTGTTCTTGTCAAACACGCGCTGGAGCGCCGACAACATGTGGATGGATGGCCCGATTGATCCGGTGTTGCCGGGACTGCAACGCATCGCAGAAACCCAGCCGCCCCACCCCAGCCATGTGCTGTGGCTGAACTGGAACGCTCCGCCCACGCGCCCGGACATGGCGTTCTCGGTCGAACACCGCACGTATCTAGCCTTGTACTGTGGTCTGGGCCAGGGCGTCGACGAAGCCCGGCATGCCAACTGGGCAACAGACCACATGCGTGCGCTGGAGCCATGGAGTCTTGGCATTCAACTGGCCGACGAAAACCTGGGAAGGCGACCGGCACGCTTTGTCTCAGACGCCAATATGGTGCGACTCGATCAGGCACGCGCCAAGTACGACCCACAGGGGCGCTTCCATCCCTGGATGGGTCGCTTGCCCGCTCAAAGCACCTGAGACACAAATCAGCAAGTGATTCCTGCGCTAGAGCGCAGCCGCCTGACTTCGTCCCAACATGGCGAACCATGGAACATCGACACAAGGAAGACAAATGAGTGAAGACATCAAAACACCGTTGGAAATGCTCTACCACTGGGAGCGCGAAACACCCCAATCCGTGTTTCTGCGCCAACCCAAGGGGCTGCAATGGACCGAATACACCTGGGCCCAAGTGGGCGATGCGGTCAGGCGGGTGGCTGCATTTCTGCGCACCAAGGACTATCCCGCAGGCTCCAGCATTGCGCTGTGGTCGGCCAACAGCAAGGACTTTGTCATCGCGGACCTGGCCATCATGATGGCGGGGCACGTCAGCGTTCCGCTGTACCCGGGGCAGGATGTGGTTTCTGCGCGCTACATTCTCGAACACAGCGAAACCAGGTTGATTTTTCTCGGTGCTTTCGACAACGCCGCTCGGGTTGATGAGTGCATTCCAGTCGGTGTTGAACGTGTCGGTCTGCTGGGCTGCGCCTGTCCTGTGGAATCGACACTGGACTTGGTGTTGGCCAGTCACTCTGCGCTGCAGGACTCCCCGCATCCTGACCCGCAAGCACTGTTCACCCTGGTCTACACCTCCGGCACCACTGGCAACCCCAAGGGCGTGATGCTGGTGCACGCCACGCCGGGGCGGGTCGTTCCCGAGTTGGCGGTCTCAGCCAAGCAAACACCGGGCGACTGTCGGCTGTTCTCGTTTTTGCCCATGGCGCATATCGCTGAACGGATCATGATTGAGATGATCGCGCTCTACATGGGTGGCAGCATTTCGTTTTCAGAAGGATTAGCCACATTCGCTGAAGAGTTGCGCTCGGTGCAGCCCACTTTTTTCTTCTCAGTGCCACGTTTGTGGATCAAGTTCAAGGAAGGGATAGACGCCAAGGTACCGCCGGCAGCGCAGAAAGGGCTGCCTGAAGCGCACAAAGCCGGCATCCGCCAAATGCTGGGGCTGGCCAATGCGCGCTTCATCCTCACCGGTTCCGCTCCCTGCCCGCGCGACGTGCAGCAGGCCTTCATCGACCTTGGGATCTGGGTGCGCGATGGCTACGGCATGACCGAGAACTGCATCCACGGTTGTGGCTGGGTGCAGGATGGACCGCCGGTGGCTGGGTGCGTGGGCAAGGGCATCAGCCCCAGTGTTCAGATTCGACTGGGCGAAGACAACGAAGTGCTGTTCAGTAGTCCAGCGCTGATGAAGGGCTACTACAAGGAGCCAGAGAAGACCGCCGAAGTGCTGGTCGATGGCTGGTACCGCACGGGGGACACCGGCCGCTTTGACGAAGACGGAAACTTGTGGCTCACCGGGCGGCTAAGCGAGGTGTTCAAGACCTCCAAAGGCAAGTTCATCAAACCCGGCGCGATCGAAGATCGGCTGGGAGGCTGCGCACTGCTGGGCCAGGTATGTGTGTTTGGCCATGGTTTGGATCAACCCGTTGTGCTGGCCAGCCTGTCGGAAAGCGGCAGGAAGCTTGAGCGAGCAGCACTGTTGCAGGCACTGGCGGACTACCTTGCGGCGCTTAACGCCGATTTGCCGCCGCATGAGCGTCTGCCGCAGATCTTCGTCACACGTCTTGATTGGACCATGGCCAACAATCTGCTGACACCTACGATGAAGCTCAAACGCAAGGCGGTGGAAGCGAATTACCGACCGTGGGTGCAGAGCCTGATTGGTCGGGACACGGTGGTATTTGAATGAGGAAACAAGGCAATGACCAGTACCGTTCATCCGATCCGCCCGCACATCCTTTGGGGCACGCCGCACTCGCTCTACACAGGTAAGGCGCGCTCCTGCCTGATCAAGAAAGGGATTGCATTCGCAGAGCGCTGTCCCTCGCACCCGGACTACAAGGCGCGCGTGCGCGTTGCAGTCGGGCTGGTGACTTTTCCGGTGCTCGAAACACCGGATGGGCAATTCATTCAGGACTCAACAGATATCGTCACTTACCTGGAGACGCTCGACAGTGGAGTGCAGCCCAAGTCCATGATGCCGTCCACACCGGTGCAGCTTGCAGTGGCAAAGCTGATCGATGGCTTTGGTCTCGAAGGACTGCTGCAGGTTGCCATGCACTACCGCTGGAGTTACCGCGACGAGCAGGAACTGTTTTTACAGACCGAATTTGGGCGCGGTTTGTATGCCGGGGCCGACCGTGAAGCACGGCGTGCCGCTGGCAGGCGCGTTATGGACTTCTTTAGCTCCAGCCTGCCAGGGCTGGGAATCAACCTGCAGACCATCCCAGCTATCGAGACGGCCTACGAAGAACTGTTGGAAGCACTGGACGTTCACTTTCAGAACTACCCCTACGTGATGGGCTGGCGCGTCAGCATTGCGGACCTGGGTCTGATTGCACCGATGTATGCGCACCTTGGGCGCGATCCCTACCCCACAGCGCAGATGAAAAAGCGCGCTCCCAACGTGGCGCGGTGGGTAGAGCGCATGCAACTGCCCAATACACCGGATGGTGAATACGCTCCGCACGTTGCCGACTGGCTGCCCGATGACGCTATTGCCGCTACCCTGGAGCCGGTGCTGGCCTTGTTGTTCAAGGACTGGGGGCCGCAGATTGGTGCGGATGTTGCCAGTTACCGGCATTGGCTCGACGCGCTTGCCGGGTTGCATGCCGGTCAACTGGTAAACATCAACGATGGCCGCATGGTGCATCCCACACTGGGCATGGTGAGCTATGCGTGGCGTGGTGTGCAAGTGCAGCGCGCCAGCGCTGTGCATGGGCTGTGGTTGTTCCAACTGGCTCAGGCTGCGGTGCACGCAATGCCCGCAGACGCGATGCAGCGCCTGGCTGCCTTGTTGGAGCGCACCGGTGGGCAGGACGTGATGGCCCTGCGCCTGCCGCACCCACTCGAGCGCCGCAACAACGTGCTGCTACTGCAGTAGCCGCTTAGGGTATTACACAAGGGGTTTGAATATGAGCGACACAGTGACGGTAACAATCAACCGTCCCGATGCCAAGAGTGCGGTGAACGCAGAGGTCGCAGGAGGTATTGCGGCGGCAATCCATGACTTCATGGCTGCATGGATTGCCGCGTCGCTACGCTCCTCGCAATGACGTGGGGAATGATCTATGTGACGGGAAGCGGTTCATCCAGAGTAGGATGTGCGCCATACACCTATGGACCCCATCCCCGAT
>CAIPBW010000505.1 GCA_903863395.1 uncultured beta proteobacterium | reverse complement strand
GGCAACCCCATTGCGGGGCTGGCCGCGCACGTGATTGCCCGGCGCGGCGTCTGTCTGGTGCCCGAGCACCGGGGCATCTTCAAACTGCTCACCGTAGAAGAAAACCTGCTTCTGGGGCAGCGCAAGGCGTCGCCCTGGCAGTTGGCCGACGTGTACCGCATCTTTCCGCGCCTCAAGGAGCGGCGCAAGAATGGCGGCGGCCAGCTCTCCGGCGGCGAGCAGCAGATGCTGGCGATTGCGCGTGCGCTCATGAACGACCCCAAGCTGCTCATGCTCGACGAGCCGGTCGAAGGTCTGGCACCGGTGATCGTTGAAGAAATCGTGGCCCAGCTCAACACCATCAAGGGCGCAGGCGTTGCCATCATTCTGGTGGAACAGAATCTGGAGGTCTGCACCCAACTGGCCGACCGCCACTACATCATCGAGCAGGGCAGCATCGCCTACAGCGCCGACAACGCCAGCTTTGTGGCCGATGCCCAAGTCAAGGACCGCTATCTGGGTGTCGGCCTGGTGTAGCCAGCAAGGGAAACCCATGAAGCTATTGATTGCCCGGCTCAACCACGAGACCAATACTTTCTCCCCGGTGCCCACGCCACTGGAGGCGTTTGGCCCCACCTACGGCGAAGCGGCGTACCGCGACAACCTGGGAATGCGCACGGCCATGGGCGCGTTCATCGATCTGGGCAACCGGCTCGGTGCCACCCTGGTTACGCCGCTGTCGGCCACGGCCTACCCCAGCGGCCCGGTGCAGGCGCAGGCCTACACCACACTGACCGATTGCATCGTCGCTGCGGTGCCGGGCTGCGACGCCATCCTGCTCGACCTGCACGGTGCCATGGTGGCCGAGAACAGCCCCGACGGCGAAGGCGACCTGTTGGCCCGCGTGCGCGCTGCCGCACCCGGCGTGCCCATCGGTGTGGCGCTCGACCTGCATGGCAACATCACCCGGAAAATCGTGGACAACGCCGATGTGGTGGTGGGCTTCAAAACCTATCCGCACATCGACATGTACGAGACCGGCGAACACGCCGGTCGGCTGCTGCTGGCCATGCTGCAAGGCCAGCAACGCACCACCGTGCGCTGGCGCCAACTGCCGCTGATGAGCCACACCTTGTGCAGCACCACCTTGCACGGTGCCATGCTGCGCGCAGTGCAGGCGGCGCAGCAGGCCGAGAAGGAGGGCGTGCCCGCAGTCTCGGTGTTCTCGGGTTTCTCGCTGGCTGATATTGCCGCGCCCTGCGTGAGCGTGGTGGCTACGGCGCTGGACACGCCCGCAGGCATTGCCGCTGCCCAGGCGGCGCTGGAGCGCATTGCCAATCAGATCTGGGCCGAGCGCGCGCAGTTTGTCTACCGCAGCGAGCCCATCGCTGCGTCGATGCAACGCGCGCTGGCCATGTCGCAAGGGGCCACGCGACCGGTGCTGCTCTTGGACCACAGCGACAACTGCATGTCGGGCGGAACCTGCGACACCATGGACGTGCTGCAAGCGGCGCTGGCCCACGGCTTGAGCGACATCGTGGTGGGGCCGCTGTGCGACCCGCAGGCCGTGGCCGAGTTGACCCAGGCGGGGGAGGGCGCGCGTGTCCAGATTGCGCTGGGCAACAAGGTGCCGCTGGCGCAGTTGGGCATCACCAAGCAGCCGATGCAAGTCAGCGCCACGGTGCGCGTGCTGTGCGACGGCGAGTACACCGTCACCGGCCCGATCTACACCGGCCAGCGCTGC
>CAIPBW010000504.1 GCA_903863395.1 uncultured beta proteobacterium | reverse complement strand
GGCCGAGGCCATCCTCGACCAGATCATGACCAAGTACAAGGGCAACTACATCCTGGCGGTCGAGGGCAATCCGCCGCTCAACGAAGACGGCATGTTCTGCATCCAGTCGGGCAAGCCCTTCATCGAAAAGCTCAAGCACGTAGCCAAGGACGCCAAGGCCGTGGTGGCCTGGGGTTCGTGCGCATCGTGGGGCTGCGTGCAGGCGGCCAAGCCCAACCCCACCGGTGCCACACCCATCCACAAGGTGATTACCGACAAGCCCATCATCAAGGTGCCGGGCTGCCCGCCCATTGCCGAGGTCATGACCGGCGTGCTCACCTACATGCTGACCTTTGACCGCATCCCCGAGTTGGATCGCCAGGGGCGGCCCAAGATGTTCTACAGCCAGCGCATTCACGACAAGTGCTACCGCAGGCCGCATTTCGACGCCGGCCAGTTTGTCGAAGCCTGGGACGACGAATCCGCACGCAAGGGCTACTGCCTCTACAAAGTGGGTTGCAAGGGCCCCACCACCTACAACGCCTGCTCGACGGTGCAGTGGAACGGCGGAACCAGTTGGCCGGTCAAGGCCGGTCACGGTTGCATTGGCTGCTCGGAAGACGGGTTCTGGGACAAGGGTTCGTTCTACGACCGCCTTACCAATATCCACCAGTTCGGTGTCGAAGCCAACGCCGACAAGGTTGGCGGCACAGCCGCAGCCGTGGTTGGCGCGGCAGTGGTGGCGCACGCCGCAGCCTCTGCCATCAAGCGCGCTTCCACTGCCCATGACGGCGCGGGCAACAGCTGAACCAACGAACAAGGACCACTACCATGGGTGCATACGAAACACAGGGCTTCAAACTCGACAACAGCGGCAAGCGCGTCGTGGTCGATCCGGTTACGCGCATTGAGGGCCATATGCGCTGCGAGGTCAACCTCGACAGCAACAACGTGATCCGCAACGCCGTCTCCACCGGCACGATGTGGCGTGGGCTCGAAGTCATTCTCAAGGGGCGCGACCCGCGCGACGCCTGGGCCTTTGTGGAACGCATTTGCGGCGTCTGCACCGGCACGCACGCGCTCACCTCGGTGCGCTGCGTTGAAGACGCGCTGGGCATCAAAATCCCCAAGAACGCCCACCTGCTGCGCGAGTTGTTCGACAAGACGCTGCAAGTGCACGACCACGTGGTGCACTTCTACCACCTGCACGCGCTCGACTGGGTGGACGTGGTCTCGGCGCTCAAGGCCGATCCCAAGCGCACCTCCGAACTGCAGCAACTGGTCTCGCCCAGCCACCCGTTGTCGTCGCCCGGCTATTTCCGTGACCTGCAGAACCGCCTGAAGAAGTTTGTCGAAAGCGGCCAGTTGGGCCCGTTCACCAACGGCTACTGGGGTTCCAAGGCCTATGTGCTGCCGGCCGAAGCCAACCTGATGGCGGTGGCCCACTACCTCGAAGCGCTCGACCTGCAAAAGGACTGGGTCAAGATCCACACCATCATTGGCGGCAAGAACCCGCACCCCAACTTCCTGGTCGGGGGCATGCCGTGCGCGATCAACCTCGATGGCGTTGGTGCCTCGGGCGCGCCCATCAACATGGAGCGGCTCAACTTCATCAAGGCACGCATTGACGAGATGAACGAGTTCGTCAAGAACGTGTACCTGCCCGACGTGCTGGCCATTGGCACCATTTACAAGCACGCCGGATGGCTCCACGGCGGCGGCTTGTCGGCCACCAACGTCATGGACTACGGCGAATACGCCAAGGTCAATTACGACAAGAGCACCGACCAGCTTCCTGGCGGCGTCATCCTCAATGGCAACTGGGACGAAATCCATCCGATTGACCCACGCGACCCGGAGCAAATCCAGGAATTTGTCACACATAGCTGGTACAAGTACGGCGACGAGACCAAGGGCCTGCATCCCTGGGACGGTGTTACCGAACCCAACTTTGCCCTGGGCAAAGGCACCAAGGGCAGCAAGACCGCGATCGAGCAGATCGACGAAAGCGCCAAGTACTCGTGGATCAAGGCACCGCGCTGGCGCGGCCATGCGGTCGAAGTTGGACCGCTGTCGCGCTACATCCTGGCCTACGCCCATGCCAAGAAGGGCAACAAGTTTGCGCAGCGCCCCAAGGAGCAGATCGAGTTTTCTGCGCAGATGATCAACAGCGCCATCCCCAAGGCGCTGGCCCTGCCCGAGACCCAGTACACCCTCAAGCAACTGCTGCCCACCACCATTGGGCGCACGTTGGCGCGCTGCCTCGAAGGCCAGTACTGCGCCGAGATGCTGGTGGACGACTACAACGAGCTGATCGCCAACATCAAGGGCGGCGACACTGCCACCGCCAACGTGGAAAAGTGGGACCCGGCCTCGTGGCCCAAGGAAGCCAAGGGCGTGGGCACGGTAGCTGCGCCGCGCGGCGCGCTGGCGCACTGGATCAAGATCAAGGACGGCAAGATCGAGAACTACCAGTGCGTGGTGCCCACCACCTGGAACGGCAGCCCGCGTGACCACAAGGGCCAGATCGGCGCGTTTGAGGCCAGCCTGATGAACACGCCCATGGTCAACCCGGAGCAACCGCTGGAAATTCTGCGCACGCTGCATTCGTTTGACCCCTGCCTGGCGTGCTCCACCCACGTGATGAGCCCCGACGGTCAGGAGATGGCGCGCGTGAAAGTGCGCTAGTGGCGCAAGCCCTCTGGAAGCTGACCATCCAATCGAGCCTGTAGGAGACAGACATGAGCATGACCGGCGCATCGCACAATGCCGAGAGTTTTCACGACGCCACCGGAACCGATGAAGAAGCGGTTGCGCATGGCGCGTCGATCAAATCGGTGTACGTCTATGAAGCCCCGGTGCGCCTGTGGCACTGGGTCAACGTGCTGGCCATCACCACGCTGTGCGTGACCGGCTACTTTATCGGCTCGCCCCTGCCCACCATGCCGGGCGAGGCCAGCGATCACTTTCTGATGGGCTACATCCGCTTTGCCCATTTCAGCGCGGCCTACATCTTTGCCATCGGGCTGCTGGGGCGCATCTACTGGGCGTTTGTGGGCAACCACCACGCACGCGAGTTGTTCACGCTGCCCATTACGCAGCGCGCCTACTGGAGCGAAGTGCTGCTGATGCTCAAGTGGTATGCCTTTCTGGTTCCCCGCCCGGGGCGCTACGTCGGCCACAACCCGATTGCCCGCTTTGCCATGGTGTTCATGTTTGTGCTGACCTCGATTCTGATGGTGTGCACCGGCTTTGCCCTGTACGGCGAAGGCGCGCAGGCTGGCTCCTGGGCCAGCACCTGGTTTGGCTGGGTGATCCCGCTGATGGGGCAGTCGCAGGACGTGCATACCTGGCACCACCTGGGAATGTGGGTCATTGTGATTTTTGTGATCACCCACATTTATGCCGCCATTCGGGAAGACATCATGGGCCGCCAAAGTCTGGTTAGCACCATGATTTCCGGCCACCGCACCTTCAAGGACTGATCGGACCCGCGCATGACCGATCACCATTCCCTCGGCACCGACCCCTTGTTGGGCAGCGGTGCTGCTGCAGATTCCATTGTGGTGCTGGGCATTGGCAACGTGCTGTGGGCCGACGAGGGTTTTGGCGTGCGCTGCGTCGAAGCCCTGCAGCGCGAATGGACGTTTGCACCCCATGTGCGCTTGGTCGATGGCGGAACCCAGGGCCTGTACCTGATCGAAACCGTGCAGTCCGCCAGCAAGTTGCTGATCTTCGATGCGATTGACTACGGGCTGGTGCCGGGCACGATCAAGTTGATCGAAAACGACGAGGTGCCGCGCTTTATGGGTGCCAAGAAGATGAGCCTGCACCAAACCGGGTTTCAGGAGGTGCTGTCGCTGGCGCAATTCACCGGTCACTACCCCGAGCAGGTGCTGCTGATCGGTTGCCAACCGGAAGAACTGGAAGATTTTGGCGGCAGCTTGCGCGAAAGCGTCAAGCGCGTCATGCCAGATGCACTCAAACAAGGCATAGACCGGCTCCAATCTTGGGGCGGCGCACCAATTCGGCGCGCGCAACCCCTGCCCGAGGACGCCACCCTGACCGGGTCCATGCTTACATTGCAACGCTACGAAACAGAACGCCCCAGCGCCGAGCACGCCTGCCGCATTGGAGACGAGCGCTTTATTCCCAAGGTACCCTGAGATGTGCATAGGTATTCCGATGCAGGTGCTCGCCGTGGAGAGCGGCTACGCGCAGGTGACAGGTGGCGGCGAAACCCGGCGCGTGTGCACCCGCTTGCTGGAGCAATGCGCGGTGGGCCAGTGGCTGCTGGTCTTTCTGGATGACGCGCGGGAACACATCAGCGCCGAGCGTGCGCAGGAAGTCAACGCCGTGCTGGAACTGCTGCGCGATGCGATGGGCACCACCTCAGGTGTTGGTGCCGACAGCGACCCTGGCTTTGTGCTGCCCTCGGCCATGGACGCGCAGGCGCTTGGCGCGCTGGTGCGCGCCTGACTGCCGATAACCAACCCCCAAGGAGATGGATGTGATCGACGTAGCGATAGAAGCGCACCCCCTGCTGGCGCAACTGGTCAGCAAGCACGGCGCGCAGTGGGTCGATCAGAGCAGCGTCGAGCCCTGGCTGGCGCAGCAGGGGGGTGACCAGGTGCTGCTGTTCGCGGGCGACCCGGTGCGTTTTCCGGAGGCGCTCGACGTTGCCGTGGTACTGCCCGAGTTGCGCCAGGTCTGCGTCGCCGCCGGTCGACCGTTTGCATTGGCGCTGGCCGTGCCCGATTGCGCCGAAGAACTGGCCAAGCGCTTTGGCTCGCAGCGCTGGCCCACGCTGATGTTTTTCCGCGATGGCCGCTACGTCACCACCGTCTCTGGCATGCATGACTGGCTCGACTACGTGGCCTTGGTCAAGGCGGCGCTGGAGGCACCGACGCAGCGCGCACCCACCATCGGCATCCCGGTGGTGAGCCACAGCAGCACCTGCCACTAGCGCCCCTTCCTGGGCGCACCACTGGCACATTACTTGCGGACCCTGAAAAGGAGCGAGACCCCCATGAACCCCACACGCGAACTGCGCCCCTTTCCCATACCCGTAGTGGGTGCCTTCAGCGCACCCGCGCCGGTGGCGGACGAAACCCTGGACTACGTCGCCATGCCCCAAGGCATGGCCATGTACCGCCCCCCGGTGTTGCCCGAGGCCGAGCAACTGGCCGGATGCGACGCTGTGGTTGCCGTGTTCAACGACGTATTGACCGCACTCAACCAGATCACGCAGGGCAGCCAGCAGGGGCATGCGCCCACGCTTCGCATCAGCCTGAGCGCACTGTCTGCGCCTGACCTGGTGCTGGTCAACCAGATTCTGGGCGAAGGCGAAGTCAGTGCCCAGGTGCTCACACAGGACGGCGCACCCGCCATCCAGATTCAGGAATCGGTATTTGCCGGCGTCTGGCGGGTGCTCTGCAGCGACGCCGATGGCGCGCCTGCGCACGACTGGATTGAAGTCGGTGCCGTGCCCCAGGTATTGCAGCAAAGTGCTAATGAGGACGCCGACAGTGGCTACCACCCGGTGCCTGACATTCCGGCCGAACTCATCAACGTGCCCAGCCTGTTGGTGGAGTTGCAAGACCAGCGTAACCAATGGGCGGCAGGTCAGGCGGCGCACGTGGTCAACCTCACGCTGCTGCCGCTGAGTACCGACGACATTGCCTACCTGGACCACGGCCTGGGCACCGGGCGTGTGCTCATCCTCTCGCGTGGTTACGGCAACTGCCGCATCACCAACTGCCGTGTACCGCACACCTGGCGCGTGGTGTATTACAACTCGCAAGATACCGTCATCCTCAACACGGTGGAAGTTACCGACATGCCTGAGGTGGCTTGCGCCGCCCCCGAAGACCTGCACGACTCGGCACAGCGTTTGCAGGAAGTGATCGCCTGGATTGAACATCCGCAGACCGAGCTTCAAAGCGCTCCATGAACAGTTTCAACGGCCAGCAATTCGAGGGCAGCTACCTGGGCGACCGCAGCCGCCTGGGTGCCAACGCCAAGCTGGAGTGCAAGATTTGCTGGTGGGTTTATGACCCGCAGCAGGGCGATGCCCAGTGGCAGATTGCCGCCGGAACGCCGTTCTTCGATTTGCCCGCGCACTGGCGCTGCCCGCAGTGCGATGGCGCGGCCGACCAATTTCTGGTGCTCTCATGAGCCTGGTGCACAGCAGTCGGATACTGGCGCTGGAGCACACCTTCATGGCCATTGCCCACACCCGCATGCGCGATGTGCCGCTGCAAAACCCGGCCCTGCGGGTGCAGGCCGTGGGTTTTGGCTGGCACCAGGATGCCGATGTTCAAGTGCTGCTTGGGGTACTGATCACGCCCTGGTTCATGAACCTGGTGCGCCTGCCCTGGAAGTCCGATGCCTGCGGCATCGGTGCTACGGCGGTGGGCGAGAAAGTCGAGCGCAGCATCGGTGCTCAGTCCTTTGAATTTATCCGCGCGTTTGAAGACGGCCTGGGCCCGTTTGAAGCCTGCTCGCTGTTTTCGCCGATGTTCGAGTTTGCCGACCAGGCGGCGGCTTGCGCCACGGCGCGCGCCGTGCTCGATTTGCTGCACCAGGGTGCCGACAGTGCAGTGCGGCCTGCGGTGGTGCAGCCGAGTCGGCGCGGGTTCCTCTTTGGCCGCAGCGACCGTGCTGCGGCGGGAGCGTAGGGCTGTGCTGATGCGTCGCTCCGACCCCGATGCCATGGTGGACCTGCCGCTCGTGCTACTGGTGGACGACGAGGTGCGCTCGCAGGAGTCGATGCGTCGCACGCTGGAGGAAGACTTTCACATCCTCACCGCCAGCGACAGTGATGCGGCGCGCAAAGTGCTCGAGCAGCATGCGGTCTCGGTCATTCTGTGCGACCAGCGCATGGCGGGTCAAAGCGGGGTGGAGTTTCTCAAGGAGGTGCGCACGCACTGGCCCGAGGTGGTGCGCATTGTGATCTCGGGCTATGCCGACAGCGACTCCATCATCGCGGGCATCAACGAGGCCGGCATCTACCAGTACGTGCTCAAGCCTTGGTCGCCCGATCACCTGTTGCAGACGGTGCGCGACGCTGTCGAGACCAGCAAACTCGAGCACGGCTTGCACCGGCTCGAACTCGATCTGCGCGCCGGTGCACCTGCGCTGCGTGCGCGGCGTCAGGAAAAATTGCAGGAGGCGCGCAAGGTCCTGGGTTTTGAGCACATGGTGCGCGCCAACGGCAGCCCGCTGGATGTGTTGTGCGATATGGCCGCACGCGTGGCGCGCCACGATATCTCGGTGCTGCTGCTGGGCGAATCGGGCACCGGTAAGGAGCTGATGGCGCGCGCCATTCACTATGCCTCGCCGCGCCTGGCCGGGCCGTTTGTGGTGGAAAACTGCGCCGCCATTCCCGACTCGCTGCTCGAGAGCGAACTCTTTGGCCACAAGCGCGGGGCCTTTACCGGCGCGGTGGAAGACCACGTCGGGCTGTTTCAGCGCGCCGACAGCGGCACCTTGTTTCTCGACGAGATTGGAGAAACCTCGCCCTCGTTTCAGGTCAAGCTGCTGCGCGTCTTGCAGGAAGGCGAGTTGCGCCCGGTGGGCTCGACGCGCTCGATTCCCGTGGACGTGCGCGTGATTTCAGCTACGCACCGCAACCTTGAAGACGACGTGCGCGCCGGGCGCTTTCGCGAGGACTTGTACTACCGGCTCGCGGGCGTATCGCTGTCGATGCCACCGCTGCGTGAGCGCCCCGGCGACATCATTCCCATTGCCGAGCACGTGCTCGCCTCTGCCTGCCAGGAGCTGGGCCTACCGCCGACGCGCTTTGACGACGATGCGCGCGCCGTGCTGATGGGCTACGCCTGGCCCGGCAATATTCGCGAACTGCGCAACGAAATTGCACGCACGCTGGCGCTCAACGGCGGCATTGTGCTGCGCGCCGCCGACTTTTCTACCAAGCTGCTCATGGGCAACGCGGGTGCCAGCCATGCAAGTGTTCCCATGACCGCCAGCGGCACCCTGCAAGAGCGCATGGACGCGATTGAGTCGATGATGCTGCGCGAAGTCATGCTGCGCCTGCGCTGGAACAAGACCAAGGCCGCGCAGGAACTCGGGCTGTCGCGCGTCGGGCTGCGCGCCAAGCTGCTGCGCTTCGGATTGGGAACCAACAAGTAGAGCCGGGCTGCGCACGGTGCGCGTTCAACGGCGCGGGTAGCCTGGCATGGCAAAGCCTGCGGCGTCCAGTGCGGCGAGCAGATCCTGCACAGCGCCCGGTGCCAGCGCCACCAGTGGCGGGCGCACCACCTTCCAGTCGGGGTCGCCCGAGACAGCTGCTACCACCGCCTTCATCGCGGGAATCATCGGCAGCACCTGGAAGATCTGGCG
>CAIPBW010000503.1 GCA_903863395.1 uncultured beta proteobacterium | reverse complement strand
TTCTTGGCGGCAAACAGGTCGCCCTCGAACTTGGGCAACTGGCCGGTGCCGCGCAGGGTATCGCCGTTGACGATGTAGGGCGTGTAGCACTCGGTGTAGCCGTGCTCGGTGGTTTGCACGTCCAGCATGAACTGCGCCAGCGCCCGGTGCAGGCGTGCCACCGGGCCCTTCATCACGGTAAAGCGCGCACCGCTAAGTTTGACGCCCATTTCAAAGTCCAGCCCCAACGGTGCCCCCAGGTCCACGTGGTCCTGCACGGCAAAGTCGAAGCTGCGCGCATCGCCCCAGCTACGCACCACCACGTTGGCGTGCTCGTCGGCACCCACCGGCACGCTTTCGTGCGGCAGGTTGGGCACGGCCAGCAACAGGGCGTGCAGCTCAAGCTGAATCTGCTCAAGCCGCGTGGCCGATGCGTCCAGCTCGGCCTTGAGGCCCGCCACTTCGGCCAGCGCGGCCTGCGCCTCGTCGGCACCCGCAGCACCCTTGGCCTTGAGTTGCCCGATCAACTTGGCCGAGGCATTGCGCCGCGCCTGCAGTTCTTCGGTGCGCATTTGCAGGGTCTTGCGCTCGGATTCGAGCGCACGAAACTGCTCCACGTTCAAAAAGAGCTGCGGTGTCTTGCGGTTCGAGAGGCGCGCAACCACCGAGTCAAGGTCTTTGCGCAGGAGCGTGATATCGAGCATGAGAAGTCGTTTGGTAGATCTAAAAACATTAACGGCGCCGGTGTGCGCCAGCGCGCTATTTTATTGTGCAAGCCGCTATCGATCCGATAGCACCCTGGCAGCGCCGCCGCACACACCCGCAGCGCCGCGCTTCACTCCTGCATTTTGAGGCCCTTGGGCAGCGGAAACTTCACGGTTTCGGCCACGCCGTGCATCTTGCGCACGGCCAGCACCCCCAGGGCGCGCAGCCGGTCAATCACCGCCTGCACCAGAACGTCGGGGGCCGAGGCACCGGCCGTCAGGCCCACGCGCTGCACGCCCTCAAACCACTGCGCCTGCAACTCGTCGGCGCTGTCAATCATGTAGCTGGGCTTGCCCAGCTTGCGCGCCACTTCGCGCAGGCGGTTGCTGTTGGAGCTGGTGGGGCTGCCCACCACAATCACCAGGTCCACCTGGGGGCTGAGCATCTTGACTGCGTCCTGGCGGTTTTGGGTGGCGTAGCAAATGTCTTGCTGCTTGGGCTCGCGCACCATGGGAAAACGCGCCTTGACTGCCGCTGCAATTTGCGAGGCATCGTCCACGCTCAGGGTGGTTTGCGTCACCATGGCAACTTTTTCGGTCTGCAGCAACTGCACTTGCGCCACATCGGCCACGTCCTGCACCAGATGGATGCCGCCACTGAGCTGGCCCATGGTGCCTTCCACCTCGGGGTGTCCCTTGTGGCCGATCATGATGAACTCATAGCCCTCCTGGTGCAGCTTGGCCACTTCCACGTGCACCTTGGTCACCAGCGGGCAGGTAGCGTCAAACACCCGAAAGCCGCGCGCGTGCGCCTCCTGCTCCACCGCCTTGGGCACCCCGTGTGCCGAAAAAATCAGCGTGGCACCCGCAGGCACGTCGCCTAGCGACTCGATAAAGATGGCGCCCTTGGCCTTGAGGTCGTTCACCACATAGGTGTTGTGCACGATCTCATGGCGCACATAGATTGGGGCACCAAACTTCTGGAGCGCGCGCTCCACGATTTCTATCGCCCGGTCCACACCGGCGCAAAAGCCGCGCGGCTCGGCCAGCAGGATTTCCTTGCTCACAGAATGCCAATCACGTGCACTTCAAAGCTCACGCTCTTGCCCGCCAGCGGGTGGTTGAAGTCAAACTGCACGGCACCGTCAGCGCGCGTTTGCAGCACCACACCGGCAAAGCGCCCGACGCCGTCGGGGGTGGGAAACTGCACCACGTCGCCCGGGGCGTAGCGCTCGTTGGCGTCGCCCATCTCGGTGAGCACCTCGCGCGATAGCCACTGCTGCATGGCCGGGTTGCGCTCGCCAAAGGCGGCACCGGGGGGAAGCTCGAAGGTGCTGCGCTGGCCTTCTTCCAGGCCCAGCAGGCATTGTTCGACAGCGGGGGCGAGCGCGCCAGTGCCCAGGCTGAGCGTGGCGGGCTGGCCCGCAAAGGTGTTGATGATGTCCCCGGCGGGGCCGCCCAGGCGGTAATGCAGTGTGAGAAAAGAGTCCGGTTGGACCCGGGCAAGCGTAGTGGTCATAAAAGTCCCGATAAACTGGGCCCTATTGTAGAAACCCGCAGGCTTGTGCCGCCGCCCTGACCGCCATGCCCTTGAAAGACCTTCCCGTTGACGCCCGCCCGCGCGAAAAGCTGCTGGCGCGCGGCGCTGCCGCGCTAAGCGATGCCGAACTGCTGGCGCTGCTGCTGCGCACCGGCATCCAGGGCAAGGGCGTGCTGCAACTGGCAGACGAACTGCTGCAGGTGCCGCGCACCAAGGCAGGGGTGCCCGGCACGGGCTTTGGCGGCATTGCCGGGCTGCTGCACGCCAGCGCCGACGATCTGCGCAGCGTCAAGGGCCTGGGCCCTGCCAAGCGCGCCGAGCTGCTGGCGGTGCTGGAACTGGCGCGCCGCGCCATGGCCCAGCGCCTGCAGGACCGGGCGGTGTTTTCTGACCCGACCACCGTGATGGAGTACATCAAGCTGCACCTGGCAGCGCGCGGGCACGAGGTGTTTGCGGTGATGTTTTTGGATGTGCAAAACCGCCTGCTGGCGATGGAAGAATTGTTTCGCGGCAGCCTCACGCAAACCAGCGTGTACCCGCGCGAGGTGGTGGTGCGCGCCCTGCACCACCAGGCCGCCGCAGTCGTGCTGGCGCACAACCACCCCAGCGGCACGGTGCAGCCCAGCCGCGCCGACGAGGCGCTCACGCAAACCCTCAAGGCGGCGCTGGGCCTGGTGGATGTGCGCGTGCTCGACCACATCATCGTGGCACCGGGTCAGGCTTTTTCGATGGCGCAGGCGGGGCTGGTATGAGCAGCCGGACCCAACGCATGGGCACGCTGGCCGACCTCAAGCACGTCAAGCAAGAAATTTTGGCGCGCGCACAGGCCCAGGCGCAAGCGGCGGCAGAACGCGCCGCAGCCGAGCAGCAACGCAAGGCGCAGCGCAGCCTGTTTCAGGCGGCGGTGGGTAGGGTGCAGCCGCTGGCGCACCTGCAACGCGCCAACCTGCTGGGCGCACCGCCCGAGCCCATCCCCACGCAACACCAGCGCGACGAGGCTGCAGCGCTGCGCGAGGCCATCAGCGACGAGGTGGACGTCTCCACCCTGCTCGACACCGACGAGCGCTTGAGCTTTCGCCGCCGTGGCGTCGGGCCCGATGTGATCACGCAGTTGCGCCGGGGCAAGTGGTCGGTGCAGCGCCAGTTGGACCTGCACGGCCTGCGCAGCGACGAGGCGCGCGACAGCCTGAGCAGC
>CAIPBW010000502.1 GCA_903863395.1 uncultured beta proteobacterium | reverse complement strand
TGACGTGATGCACAGGTGCTGGCACCAACATGAACAATGCCGCCGCAAGCTGCCATGCAGTGGCCTGACAATGTGGGAGCCTGCCTGCAGGCGATGGACTATTTGCGCCGAGCCACGATCTGTTCGATCTGGTCCATGATGCTGTTCATGCGTGCCACGATGGCCTGGTAGGGGGCGGGCGAGGCCAGATCGACGCCGGCTTGCTTTACCAGCTCATACGGGTAGCGTGAGCCTCCGGCGCGCAGCACGTTCAGGTAGCGCTCACGCGCGCCCGGCGCGCCGCTGAGGATGGCGTCGGCAAACATGTTGCCCGCCGAGATCGACGTGGCGTACTGAAAGACGTAGAAGCGGTTGTAGAAGTGCGGGATGAAGGCCCACTCCACCGTGTAGAGCGCGTCAATCTTCACCACGCCCTCTTTGTCGCCGTGGTAGCGCTTGAGGATGTCGCCATAGATCTTGGTGAGCGCCTCGCCAGTGAGCGATTCGCCCTGGTCCACCTTGGCGTGCACCTCGCGCTCAAACGCGGCAAACATGGCCTGCCTGAAGAACGTGCCGCGCAGGTTCTCCAGTGCGGCGTCGAGGTACAGCAGGCGCTCGTTGTCGTCCTTGGCGATCTTGAGCATGTGGTCAAGCAGCAGCACCTCGTTGGTGGTGGAAGCAATCTCGGCGGTAAAGGTGGGGTACTGGGCGTCGATGAAGGGCTGGCTGCGGTTGGCCAGCGACGAGTGCATCGCATGGCCCCACTCGTGCGCCAGCGTCGAGAGGGATTCGTAGTCGTCGCTGTGGTTGAGCAGCAGGTACGGATGCACGTCGTAGGCCGAGCCGTTCATGTACGCGCCCGAGCGCTTTTTGGGGCGCGGGTACACGTCCATCCAGCCGCTGGCCGTGCCCTGGCGCAGCGCGCGCGTGTAGTCTTCGCCCAGCGGTTGGACCGAGGCCAGCATCAGTTCAATGCTTTGATCGATGGGGTACTTCAAATCGCTGGCCACCATCGGCGGGTACACATCGTAGTAACGCATCTCGCTCACGCCAAGAATTTTGGCGCGTAGCTTGAAGTAGCGGTGCAGGGTGGGCAGATGCAGCTCGGCCTGCGCCACCAGGGTGTCGTAGACCGCGCGCGGCAGCTTGTTGGCGTCGAGCGCCTGGGTGAGCGAGTCCGGGTAGTTGCGTACTTTGGCAAGCACTGCGTCTTTCTTCAACTGCTCATAGAAGGTTACGCCATAGGTGTGCTCAAACTCCTTCCACTTGCTCCAGAAGGCGTCAAACACCAGCTTGCGGTCGGCCCGGTTGCTGCTGGCGCGGTACCTGGTATAGGCCGATTGATCGACCACCACCTGGGTGCCGTCCGACAACGTGACCTTGGGCCAGGGCATGTCGGTGTCCGACAGCGTGGAATATACGGCACCGGCCGCCCCGGTGGCCAGGCTGAAGTTGGCAATCAGCGCCTCGCCCTTGCTGTCGAGCGTGTGCGCCGCCATGCGCAAGATGTCGTCAAGCCAGTGGTTGTAAATGGCGGCCGCCTTATCGGCCTTGACCAGGGCGCTCACTTTGCTGCGCCCCATTTTCAGAATCTCGGGGCTCAGAAACGACGTGACCTCGTCAACGCGGTTGCCCAGCACCTCGGAGCGCTGCTTCAAATCCAGTCCGGCGGTGAGGCCCGTGTCCTCGTCGTGCCATTGCGACGCATACGACGCCATGCGGTAATAGCGCTTGAGCACTTTGGCGTTCATGTCCAGGCAGGTTCTAAAGCGCCAGGCCGAATCGGCCAAATGCCCCTTGCAGGCCGACAAGGTCTTGAGCTGCTGCTCCAGCGTGGCGGCGTCCTGGTCCCACGCGCCTTGGCTTGCGTACAAGTCCAAGAGGTTCCAGTGCTCGGCGGCTGGGGCGGCACCCGCGTTGGACACGGGAGCGATTGCCGCAAGGGCGAGTACGGCGGCTGCAAGTTTGTTCATCATGGCTGGTGCGATTCGGGTCGGATTATTGGCGGGCTCCATCATCGCAGAACCGTGTGCGTGCAGGCCGACCTAAGTTAACGCTCTGGTATGCCAAAGGTGCTTGCGTCGGCGGGGGGCGGGGCAGACGCCAACCCCAACCCCGCCTGGCGTTGTTGCGCCGCCTTTTGCGCCAGCACCAGCGCTACTACGCCCGCCAGGCTGACGCACAGCAGCATCCACAGGCCACGGGTGTAGCCGACTTGCGGGCTCCATAGCCAGCCCAGGCCCAGTGGGGCGGCGGCGCGGGCCAGCGCCAGCGGCAGGCCGAGTGCGCCGTTGAGCGAGGCCACGTGCTGCTGGTCCACGTATTGCGCAATCGCCGTGCCCTTGACGATGGTGAGCATGCCGTTGCCGGTGCCCCATAGCAGCACAAACAGCAGCACCAGCGTCTGCTGCCAGGCGGCGTTCCACGGTGCGGCAATCAGCACCAGCAAGGCAATCGGGATCAGCGCCGGAATCAGGCGGTTGGCCAGGTGCACGTCAAAGTGGCGCTCGAAAAAGTACAGCAGCAAGCGCCCCAGCACCTGCACAGCGCCAATCGCCGCCGGAATGGCGATTACCCAGGCGGGGGGCAGGCCGTGCTCGCGCAGCAGCGTGACCATGTGCGCGGGCAAGGACGCGGTGACCGCCATCATCAGCACCACAAAAACGCCCAGCATCAAAAATGGCGCACTCACGATGTGCTGCGCCAAGCCCGGTGCGTGCCGCTGTGCAGCGCGCTGCTCTGCGTGGCGGGGTTGCGGCGCGTGGCGCAGCAGCACCAGATGCAGCGGCGCGCACACCAGCAGGTGCAGCGCGGCCAGACACCACAGCGCATGGCGCCAGCCCAGCAGTGCCATCAGCCATGCCGTGAGCGGAATGAACACCGTGCTGGCCAGCCCGCCCAGAAACGTCATGGTGATGATGGCGCGCCGAAAGTCGTTGGGAAAGCGCCGCGTCACCACCGCAAACACCGGGGTGTAGAGCGTGAGCGCCATCGCCACGCCCAGGCCCAGCCAGACTGCGTAAAACTGTGTGCGCGTACTCACGCTGGCGTGCAGAAAAAGGCACAGCGCCGCCAAGAGCGAGCCCGCGCTCATCACCAGGCGCTCGTGGCCCCGGTCAATCCAGCGCCCCACCGGGTAGGCCACCAGCCCCTCGGCCAGCAACGCCAGGCTGAATGCCAGCGACGACTCGGTGCGGCCCAGCCCCAGTTCCTGCTCCACCGGCCCCATGATCAGGGCAAAGGTATAGAACACGCTGCCCCAACTGACCAGTTGCGCAAACGACAGGCCGACGATCCAGGAGGCGGAGTAGCCGGTGGCGGGGCGCGCGTCGGTGTGCATTGCGCGATTCTCGCTCAGCGGCTCAGCAACCGAGCGGCTCAGGCGTGGCGCGCCGTGGAGCGGCGGTATTGCATGGCCTCGGCCAGATGCGCCACGCCGGTGCTGTGTGCGCCGGCCAGGTCGGCAATGGTGCGCGCCACTTTGAGCGCGCGGTGCGTGCTGCGTGCCGACCATCCCAGGCGCGCCGCGGCGATGTTGAGAAACTTGAGCGCGTCGGCGTCGAGCAGCACGTGGCGGTCGATGTCGCCACCCTGCAGGCCCAAGTTGCTGCAACCCTGGCGCGCCAGAGCCCGCTCGCGCGCCAGCGTGCAACGCGCACGCACCGTGGCGCTGGATTCGCCGTCGGGGGCCTGCATCAGTTCCGTGCTGGAAAGCGCCGCCACCTCAACGTGCAGGTCGATGCGGTCGAGCAAGGGGCCGCTCAACTTGCCCTGGTAGCGGCTGATCTGGTCGGGCGTGCAGCGGCAGGCGTGGCTGGCCGAGCCCAGGTATCCGCAGGGGCAGGGGTTCATGGCACCAATGAGTTGAAAGCGCGCCGGAAACTCCGCCCGGCGCGCAGCGCGCGCGATGGTGATGCTGCCAGTCTCCAGCGGCTCGCGCAGGGCTTCGAGCGCGGCGCGGGGAAACTCGGGCATTTCGTCAAGGAACAACACGCCGTGGTGCGCTAGCGAAATTTCACCCGGGCGCGGTGGCGAGCCACCTCCCACCAGTGCCACCGCGCTGGCCGAGTGGTGTGGGCTGCAGGTTGGACGCTGGCCCCAGCGCTCCATCGTGAAGCGCCCGCAGAGCGAGGCAATGGCCGCGCTTTGCAGCGCCTCGTCGCGGGTCATGTCGGGCAGCAGCCCGGCAAAGCGGTGCGCCAGCATCGACTTGCCGCAGCCCGGTGGCCCCACCAGCATCAGGCTGTGGCCCCCGGCAGCGGCAATCTCCAGCGCGCGCTTGGCCGCCGCCTGGCCTTTGACGTCGGACAGGTCGGCCAACGCGGCAGGACGCGGTGCGCTCTGCTGGGCGATGCGCTCCCAGCCTTCCTGGGCTTGGTCCGCCTGGGCCGCGCCCTCGGGCACAAACTGGCGCACCACGTCAAGCAGATGCCGCGCCCGGTACACCTGGGTGCCGGGCACCAGGGCGGCTTCTTCGGCGCTGCCCGGGGGCAATACCAGTTTGGGCAGGGCTGCGGTCGAGCAAAGC
>CAIPBW010000501.1 GCA_903863395.1 uncultured beta proteobacterium | reverse complement strand
GCGAGGAGCGAAGCGACGCGGCAGTCCATGCATGCAGAAGTCATGGATTGCCGCGCTTCGCTCGCAATGACGGATACCAAAGTCATGGATCGCCACGGCCTTCGGCCTCGCGATGACGAAGAAATAACAGGGAACGCCAGCCACTTCCACAGTGGGAGCTTGCCCGTGGGAGATTGGGGGCAAATGATTCGCCGCCGGGCCGCCCCAAGGCGAATTGCGCCCCTCGGGGGGCAGCGACCCGCGCAGCGGTGGAGCGTGGGGGCTTACTTGAAGATCACGGTCTTGTGGCCGTTTTGCAGCACGCGGTGTTCGCTGTGCCACTTGACGGCGCGGGCCAGTACCTGGCTTTCGGTGTCGCGGCCCATGGCGGTGAGGTCTTCCACGGTCTTGCTGTGGTCGGCGCGGGCCACGTCCTGCTCGATGATCGGGCCTTCGTCCAGGTCGGCAGTCACGTAGTGGGCGGTGGCACCGATGAGTTTGACGCCACGGTCATGCGCCTGGTAGTAGGGCTTGGCACCCTTGAAGCTGGGCAGGAACGAGTGGTGGATGTTGATGGCGCGCCCGGCCAACTTGGTGCACAGGTCGTTGGAGAGGATTTGCATGTAGCGCGCCAGCACCACCAGCTCGGCGTCCTCGGCCTGGATCACTTCGTACTGGCGCGCCTCGGCCGCTTCCTTGTTGGTGCGCGAGACGGCGATGTGGTGAAACGGCACGTTGTAGCTGGCCGCCAGTTGGTAAAAGTCGCGGTGGTTGGAGATGATGGCGCGGATGTCCACCGGCAAAAGCCCACTCTTCCAGCGAAACAGCAGGTCATTGAGGCAGTGTCCCTCTTTGCTCACCAGGATGACGGTGCGCATCGGCTGCACCGTGGCGTGCAGGCCCCATTGCATCTGGTAGGGCGCGGCAAACTGGGCGAGTTCGCTGCGCAGTGCCTCGGCACTGAGCGCTGAGCAGCGAAACTGCACGCGCATGAAAAACAGGCCGGTGCCGTGGTCGTTGTACTGGGCGGCTTCTTCGATGTTGCCGCTGCGTTCGAGCAAAAAGCCGGAAACGGCGTGCACCAGACCGAGCCGGTCCGGGCAGGAAAGGGTAAGAATGTAGGTTGAATCCATGGTGCCGCTATTGTCGCAGCACCGCAGCGCGGCTCAGGCGCGCTGGCGTTCAACCTTTTCCTGGCAGGCGATGCAGCGCGGTGCTTCGGGTGTGGCCTGCAGGCGCGCGGGCGCAATGTCCACGCCGCAGTCAACGCACTCGCCGTAGCTGCCATCGGCCATACGCGCCAGGGCGGCGTCGATGGCGGCAAGCTCTGCGGTTTCGCGCTCGCCCAGGGCGGCAAGCAGTTCGCGGTCGGAGGCGAGTTTGGCGCCGGCCTCATCGGGGTGGCCAAAGTGCTCGGACGAGGCATCGGCGCGGTGCACTACTTCGGATTGCTGGTCGGCCAACTGGGTCAGCAACGCCGCGCGCATGCTCAGCAGCCGGTCGCGCAGGGGGTTGTCTTGGGGTGTTTTCATAAGAGGGAGCCGACAATCGGCTTAGTGCACCAGGACCGGGTTTTGGGCCAGTTCGGCGTATTGTTCGAGCGTGTCTTCGACTTCTTCCTGGGACGGGATGTTGATCTGCCAGGCCATGATGTGGCGCTGGAACAGTTCGGCCCAGGAGCCGTCGAGGTATACCTCTTTGCCAGCGCGCTTGTCCACGATTTCAAATCCATGGCGTACCAGCATCGGCTTGCCATGCGTGGACGGCTCAGGCTCACCGTGGGCCAGCATGTGGGTCACGGAGTAGGTTTCAGAGTCGTAAAGCGTGTGCATGGGGCAATGATAGGGCTTATCGGGCAACAGGTCTTGCACTTTGGTCTTTTCCCCGAAAATTCAAGGGCCGGGAGCGCCAGGGCCGCTGAGCTACGGGGTCTCGGTGGCTTTCCACAACTGGTCGGCAAAGTCGCCGTTGGCCTGCACCAGCCGGATACGCACCGGCATGTAGCCCAACTGCGGTGCGAGCCAGATTTCGGCGCGCGAGTCAAAGTCGGCACCGGGCTCGCGCGTGAACTTGAGCGCCTGTATCACGCCGCCGGGCAGCTCCAGTGTTTCAAGCGTACCGGCCACAAAGGCCCATTGTTCCGACGAGCGCGGCCCCACGGCCTGGAACGTCACGCTGGTCCCCGGCGCGAACTGCGCCGGTGCGCCTGCCACCATGGAAGCCAGTTGCATGAAGACACTCAACTGGTCCTGCGCGCCGCTTTGCAGCGCTGCGTCGGGCGTGTTGGCGCTGAATGACACCTTGCCCTTGGCGCGCTCAAAGTGCGCCGCCACCTCGCTGCGCACCTTGTCGCCAAAGCGCAGCGGCTCCAACCCCTGGGGGGTGAGTTCGCCCTTGCTGGTCTGCACGCGCGAGCCCAGCAGGAAGTGGCTGATCTCGAGTCGTGCGCTGTAGCTGGTGTCGTCGTGCTGCCACAGCAGGTCGCCATAGACCGTATAGGAGAAACCTTTGACTTCGCCCCGGATGGTGTATTTCAGGCGCACCGGGGGCGGTATGGCATAGCGACGCTGCGGCGCTGCGGGGGGCGCGCTGGCTTCGGTGTGCGTTGGCGCTGTGCTTGGACTGACAGCGGCAACTTGTACCGACTCGGCCTCAGGTGGGGGCTTCTGGGGCAGTGCCTCCACGGCCGGGGAGTGGTGTTCGGGAGCGCTGGGCGCATCGGGCGCAAAAAGCCCGGCGCTGATGGCGTTGGCGGGTGCTGCAGCGGGGGCTTTGGGGCTCGGGCGCGGCTGCGTGGCGGGTGCAGGAGCAGGCGCTTGGGTGGCGGCGGTGGCAACCGGCGCGGCGATGGTGCGGGTGGTAAAGGGGCGCTCCAGCGCCGAACTGCTGGCCAGCGGCAGCGCCCCGGCCAGAAGCGCGCTGTGCAGCAGGGCGGCGTGCGCCAGCAACACGCCCACGGTCAGCAGCGCCAGCTTGACACGCAAGCGCGGCCGTGGAGAAGGTTTCAACGCAGTGACAGCGGGCATGGTTGCAGCGCAGTTTAATTCAGGAAACTCGCTGCCCACCCCGGATGGTGGATTGGGCGTCCGGGCGGCGGCCCCATTCGCCGTTGCCACAGAGCTTGCGTGCCAATTACGGTGTTGATGAGCCAATCTTGTTGCGCCAATAGCGTACAACGGCGAGCGTGGGCCAGAGAACGGATGCCCGGTCCGCCAGCCCCCCCCCACTTTCGCTAGCGTAATTCCTGCGGCTCCACCGGAGCCCTGGAGCCAGGTCAATTCAGAGCGACAATTCCCCCATGAAACTTGCAACCTACCAAGACGGCTCGCGCGACGGGCAACTGATTGTGGTCTCACGCGACCTGACGCAGGCGCATTACGCCTCGCACATTGCCAACCGGCTGCAGCAGGTGCTTGACGACTGGAACTACCTCTCGGCGCAACTGCAGGACTTGTCGGACACGCTCAACTTTGGCAAGGCGCGCCACGCGTTTGCCTTTGATCCGCGCCAGTGCATGGCACCGCTGCCGCGCGCCTACCAGCGTCTGGGCTGCGCGGCTTACCCCAGCCATCTGGAATTGCTGCAGCAGGCCAACACCGAAGCAGGCGAAGCGGGTGTGCAGACCGGGCTGGTCCAGTTGGGTGGCGACTGTCTGGCCGGGCCACATGACGCGATTGAATGCACCGATGCCGCGCTGGGCATGGACTTTTCTGCTGGGATGGCCGTGGTCAGCGCCGATCTGGCGATGGGCAGCACGGCGGAGCAGGCGCTCGATGCGGTGCGGTTGGTGATGCTGGTCAACCGCGTGCTCCAGCGTGGCGCGCACGGTGGCACGGAGCGCGCCACGGCCTTCAGCCCGGTAGCGCTGACGCCGGACGAACTCGGCGTGGCCTGGGCACGTGGGCGCGTGCACCTGCCGCTGCAATGCACGCTCAACGCGCGCAGCTTCGGCCAGTGCGACGCCGGGGCGGACATGCCACTGCACTTTGGCGATCTGCTCTCTGCGGCGTGCCAGAGCCGCGCGCTGCGCGCGGGCACCATCCTGGAGTGCGCGCCGGTGAGCAACACGCCGCAGCAACGCAAGGGGCAGGCCATCTGGCCGCAAGGCTTTGCCAGCCTGGCCGAAAAGCGCGCCATGGAAGCCCGCAAGGACGGCCAGAGCGAAAGCGCCTACCTGCAGCCGCTCGACTGCGTGCGCGTGGAAATGAAGCAGGCCGATGGCGCAAGTCTGTTTGGTGCGATTGAGTTGGCGCTGGTGGCACCACCCCCGCCCGCCCGGCCTAGCCGCGCATCAACTGCAGCGCAAACTGCTTGATGCCGCGCAGCATCATCTCAATAGCCACCGACACCAGCACCAGCCCCATCAGGCGCTCCACCGCCACCACCAATCGCGTGCCAATCAGGCGCTGAATGCGCTCGGCGGCTACCAGCACCGTGGCGCTGATGAGCATGGTCACGCACAGCGCGCCAATCCACTCCAGGCGGCGTTCGGGTTGCTGCGACACCAGCAGCAGCACCGTTGCCAGCGCCGAGGGGCCGGCCACGGCGGGTATGGCCAGCGGGACGATCAGCGGCTCGGCCAGTATCTCGGTCTCCACCGAGGGCGGTGGCGGAAACACCATGCGCAGCGCAATCAGGAAGAGGATTACGCCGCCGCCAATTTGCAGCGCCAGTTCGCTCAGGTTCATGACGCGCAAAAAGCTGTCACCCACAAACATGAAGGTCAGCAGCAGGGCAAAGGCAATCAGGATCTCGCGCAGGATCACACGCGCTCGGCGCTCGGGTGAGACGTGCTTGAGCGCGTTGGCAAACACCGGAATGTTGCCCACCGGGTCGGTGATCAGCACCAGCAGGATAGTGGCCGATAAGAAGGTGTAATTCATCGTAAATGCTCGTTTGAACCCTGAAACTTTCCGTAATAATGCACGCCATGAGAACCTTGCGCCACTTCAGCCTGCTCGCCCGCCTTGTGCTGGGCTGGTTCGTGTTGTCGCTCGGCGTGGCGGTGGCTTCGCCCATCGTCAAGCCGCAGGATATTCTCATGGTTTGTACCGGCACGGGTGCCATGAAGGTGCTGGTGCAAAGTGGCGACGATGGTAGCAGCACCGAAGTCACCAGCTTCGGCATGGACTGCCCGCTGTGCGCCACCGTGGCCGCGCCGCCAGTACAAGCGCGTGTGCAGACCGAGCCGATGCTGCCGCTGGCCTACGCGCTGCAAAGCATTCCCGCCGCGCACATTGCTGCGCGCACCGCTGCGCCGTTTCCGGCGCGCGGACCTCCCCCACTCTGAACCGCCTCTTTCGTCGTGCCTTACGTCCGCCGTGTGCGGGCTAAAGGCTGATTCGTATGGGTATTTCGGAGTTTCTATGGACAAATCCCTTTTGGCGCTGGCCCTGGTCAGCGCGTTTCCCCTGGGCGCTGCGGCCCAGAGCCAGGCCCCTGTCAAAAGCCTGGGCGTGGTGACCGTGGTCGCCAGCGCAGCACCCACCTCCCTGCCGACGCAGATTCCCACCACCATGGAGGGCGTCACCGGCGCGCAGATCGAGCAAACCATCAACGCCACCGACAGCGAAGACGGCCTGCGCTACCTGCCCAGCCTGCTGGTGCGCAAGCGCTATATTGGTGACTACAACCACGCCGTGCTTTCCAGCCGTGCTTCGGGCACCGGCAACAGCGCGCGCTCAGCGGTGTATGCCGACGGCATTTTGCTGTCCAACTACCTCGGCAACGGCGCTACGTTTGCGCCGCGCTGGGGGCTGGTGACGCCCGAAGAAATCGAGCGCGTCGATGTGATGTACGGCCCGTTCTCGGCCGCCTATCCGGGCAACTCGGTGGGCGCGGTGGTGGACTACGTGACACGCATGCCGCAGAAGCTGGAGGCCCATGTCAAGGCCGGCTACGTCTCGCAGCCCTTTAGCCTGTACAACACCAGCGACACCTTCCGCGCCTGGCAAAGCAGCGCGTCGCTGGGTAGCCGCGAAGGCGATTGGGCGTGGTGGGTCGACCTCAACCACACCGACAGCCACGGCCAGCCGCTGACCTTTGCCACACGCCTCAAGAGCGCGGGCGTGGCGGGCACAGCAGGCACGCCAGTCAGCGGTGCGGTGCTGGACGCCAACAACGCCAACGTGCCCTGGTACGACCTGGGAACCGGCACCGAATACAGCACCGTGCAAGACCACGCCAAGATCAAGCTGGCCTACGATTTGAGTCCCGCCGTGCGCGCCAGCTACACCTATGGTCTGTGGAAGAACACCTCGCAGGGGCGGCCGACTAGCTACCTGCGCGATGTCAATGGCCAGCCGGTGTACAGCGGCGCCATCAATATCGATGGTCTGGCATTTACCGGGGCCAACGCCTTGAGCGGGGCAGACTTTTCCCTGACCAACGAAGAGCTGCTGCACAGCATGCACGGCCTGTCGGTCAAGAGCCACAGCCGTGGCGTGTGGGACTGGGAAGTGGCCGCCAGCCAGTACGCCTACGGCCAGGACAGCAAGCGCAACAACGTCGCCAGCAACCCGCTACCGGCGGCCCAGAATGGCGGCGCGGGCCAGATTACCGATGCCTCGGGCACCGGCTGGACGGCGTTGGCGCTCAAGGGCATCTGGCGTCCGCAAGGTGTGGCAGGCGCGCACATCGTGGACTTTGGCTTGCAGCAAGACCGCTACGTGCTGCACACCCTGACCGCCAACATCAGCGGTAACTGGATTACCGACCCAGCGGGCGCCCTGGCAAATGAAATTGGCGGCGTGACCAGCACGCGCAGCCTCTACATCCAGGACAGTTGGGCGTTGGCACCGCTGTGGAAGACGGTGCTGGGCGTGCGCGCAGAAACTTGGAGCGCCAGCGACGGCCTGACCACCTTTGGCGTGGGCAACGCGGCCAACACGCGCTACGACGCGCGCGAGGAGAGTTTTGCCTCGCCCAAGGCGGCGCTGTCGTACCAGTGGTCCGATGCCAGCGTGATCAAGGCGTCGCTGGGGCGCGCTGTGCGCTTTCCCACGGTTTCGGAGCTGTACGGTGCTACCTCCACCACCAACTCGCAGTACATCAACGACCCCAAGCTGAAGCCGGAAAAGTCGTGGACCACCGAGCTGAGCCTGGACCACGACCTCGGCGGCGCCAGTGTGCGCCTGACCTGGTTTGCCGAGGACACGCAAGACGCGCTCTACTCGCAAACCACGTTTGACGCGCTGGCCAACAAGAACGTCAGCCGGGTGCAAAACGTCGGGCGTATCCAGACCCAGGGGCTGGAGTTGGCGTTTGGCGGCGAGAACGTTTGGCATCGTGGCCTGGACCTGTCGGCCAGCGTGACCTACACCGACTCGACCATCAAGGAAAACAGCGGTTTCGTCTCGGTGGCGGGCGACACCCTTGGCAAGCGCCAGCCCAACATCCCCACCTGGCGCGCCACCGGGCTGGCCAGCTACCGTTGGGATGCGCAGTGGACCACCAGCCTGGGGCTGCGCTTTAGCGGGCCGCAATTTCGCACGCTCAACAACAGCGACGTCAATGGCACCACCTACCAAGGCGTAAGCCAGTTCCTGGTGGCCGATGTACGTGCGCGCTACCAGGTCAACAAGCAGGTGGCCGTGGCCTTGGGCATCGACAACTTGACCAACTACCAGTACTGGAACTTCCACCCCTACCCACAGCGCAGCTACAGTGCCGAGATCAAGTGGGACTTGTAATGCGCAACCAACCAACTTTTCCGAGGACCTCCATGCCATCTCACACCACCCTCAAAGGTACCGCCGCCAGCATCCTGTTGGCAGTGGCTGGCGCAAGCAGTGCGCATATCGTTTTACAGGACGGCGCGGCTGCTGCGGCAACTTCGTACCGTGCCACGCTACGTGTCGGCCACGGTTGCGAGGGCACAGCCACCACCGCGCTGAGCGTGACCATTCCCGAAGGCTTTACCGGTGCCCAGCCCATGCCCAAGCCCGGCTGGAACGTGAGCACGCGCAGCGGCACCCTGACCAAGCCCTATGTGAGCCACGGCAAGACCTATTCCGAAGGGGTGCTGGAAATCACCTGGACGGCCAAGTCGCCCGAGTACTATCTGCCCGAAGCCTACTACGACGAGTTCGTCCTGCGCGGCACCACGCCTGCCGCGCCGGGCGCGCTGTGGTTCAAGGTGGTGCAGACCTGTGAGAAGGGAAGCAACCCCTGGACGGACGTGCCCGCCAACGGCACCTCGACCAAGGGGATGAAGTTCCCGGCGGCATTGCTCGAAGTTCTTGATATCCAGGCCGCTGGCGGCCACAACCATTAACCTGTCTCAACCGTCAAAATCAATCCAAGGAAACACACCATGAAAACCATTGCAAAACTCAGCGCAGCCCTGATCGCGGGCGCACTCTCCACCAGCCTGATGGCGCAGAGTGTGGATGTGAAGGACGCCTGGGCGCGTGCCACCGTGCAAGGCCAGCAGGCTACCGGCGCGTTCATGAAGCTCACCGCCAAGGACGGTGCCAAGCTCGTCGCTGCTGCCTCACCCGTGGCGGGCGTGACCGAAGTGCATGAAATGAAAATGGAAGGCGACATCATGAAGATGCGCGCCGTCCAGGGCGGCCTGGACCTGCCCGCGGGCAAGGCGGTGGAACTCAAGCCCGGCGGCTACCACGTCATGCTGATGGGCCTGAAAGCACCGCTGCAAAAAGACACCACCATCCCGCTGACGCTGACTTTCAAGGACGCCAAGGGCGTGGAAAGCAAGGTCGAACTGAAGGTGCCCGTCTCCAGCACCCCGCCCATGGGGGCCATGATGGACCACAGCCAGCACAAAATGTGATCTATCGCAGGCATTCGGGCTGACATTGGGTTAAGCTGTGACGTGTTC
>CAIPBW010000500.1 GCA_903863395.1 uncultured beta proteobacterium | reverse complement strand
AGCCTCGTGATTTCGCCGCTGATTTCGCTGATGCACGACCAGGTCGGTGCGCTGCACGAGGCCGGCGTGAGCGCCGCGTTTCTGAACTCAAGCCAGTCGCACGAAGAGTCTTACCAGGTCGAGCAGCGCATGCTGCGCGGCGAACTCACCCTGCTGTATGCAGCGCCCGAGCGGGTAACTACCCCGCGCTTTCTGGCGCTGCTCGAAGCGCTGGCAGAGCGCAACCAATTAAGCCTGTTTGCCATCGACGAGGCCCATTGCGTGAGCCAGTGGGGCCACGACTTCCGGCCCGAATACCGCGCGCTCACGCTGCTGCACGAGCGCTTTCCCGGGGTGGCGCGCATGGCGCTCACCGCCACCGCCGACGACCTGACGCGCGCCGACATTCTGGAGCAGCTCCAGTTGCAAGGCGCGCGCGCCTTCGTCAGCAGCTTTGACCGACCCAACATCCGCTACACCATTGTCGAAAAGCGTGACGGCGTGCAGCAACTCCTGCGCTTCATCCAGCGCGAGCACGAGGGCGAGGCGGGCATCGTCTATTGCCAGTCGCGCCGCAAGGTGGAAGACACCGCGCAAACCCTGGTGGACGCGGGCATCCGGGCGCTGCCCTACCACGCCGGGCTGGACCCCAGGACACGCCAGGACAACCAGAACCGTTTCCTGCGCGAAGACGGCGTGGTGATGGTGGCCACCATCGCCTTTGGCATGGGCATCGACAAGCCCGACGTGCGCTTTGTCGCGCACCTGGACATGCCCAAGAACATCGAGGGCTACTACCAGGAGACCGGCCGCGCCGGGCGCGATGGCCTGAGCGCCCATGCCTGGATGACGTACGGCCTGCAGGACGTAGTCAACCAGCGCCGCATGATCGATGAGAGCCCGGCGCAGGAGGAGTTCAAGTCCGTCATGCGCGGCAAACTCGATGCGTTGCTGGGCTTGGCCGAGGCCACCGACTGCCGCCGGGTGCGATTGCTAGCCTATTTTGGTGAGCAGTTGGGGGGTGGCACGCCCTACAACTGCCGCAATTGCGATAACTGCCTGCAGCCGCCAGCGGTCTGGGACGGCACCGAGGCGGCGCGCAAACTGCTGAGCACCGTTTACCGCATCCAGCAGTCCAGCGGCATGTCGTTTGGGGCGGGCCATGCAATGGATGTGGTGCGCGGCAAGACTACGGAGAAAGTGCAGCAGTACGGCCACACCGCGCTGAGTACGTTTGGCGTGGGCACCGATCTGTCCGAGGCCCAGCTGCGCGGCGTGCTGCGCCAACTGGTCGCTCTGGGGGCGGTGGCGGTGGACGCCCAACAGTTCAACACCTTGCAGCTCACCGAAAAGTCGCGCGCGGTTTTGCGCGGCGAAGTCTCGGTGCAACTGCGCGCCGCGACCTCAGCCCCGGCACAGCGCAAGAAGAAGCGCGCCGGAGCCGGACTGGCCGCCGTGCGCGCGCCGCTGGCGCTCGATGGTGCGGGGCTGGAGCGTTACGCCGCGCTCAAAGTGTGGCGCGCCGAGGTTGCGCGCGAACACAATCTGCCAGCCTACGTGATTTTTCACGATGCCACGCTGGCGGCAATTGCGCAGCGCGCGCCGCAGTCGCTGCAGGACCTGCAGGGCATCAGCGGGATGGGGGTCAAGAAGTTGGAGGCGTACGCGCAGCAGGTGCTGCGCGTGGTGGCCGCAGTCTGAGCGGCCGGGCGGTCAACCGGGGCTCAGTGGCGGCGGAAGCAGCTTTCGTAGGACATGGCCGCACCCGACATGGTGTTTTGCAGTCGGGCGATGGCGCGGCTGTGGCGCGCGCCGCAGGAGGCGTCGGCCATGTGCTGGCGGTGGTGTTGCATCAGGGTTTGCAGTTTGGTGCGGCAGGCGTCGAGCACGCCGGCGAAATTGAGCGCGATGTAGGCCGAGTGGTCTTCGTTGGTAGTGCGGAACTCATCAGACCAGTAGTCAAACAAGCGCCACTGGTAAGTACCCTTTTCGGGAACCTTGATAGTATTTGTATGCATAGCAGCAGTACCCAATGAATAAAATCCGTTATTTTTGAAACCCCGCCGACCCATTGTTCCAACCGGTCGGTGCGTTTGTCTCTCGGTGCCTACCATGACGCGCAAGCCCCCGGGTCGGTTGACACGCTGGATTCGAATTTGCGCTAGTTCCTCACTTTTTGTCATTTTTCCCCCGGTTTTCTCCCATGCTTGAATACAACGACATCCTCGATGCGGCCCAGCGCCTGCACGGCCACTTGCTGCAAACGCCCTGCGTCGCCTCACAAACACTGTCTGAAATTACAGGTGCCCAGGTTTTTCTGAAATTCGAAAACCTGCAGTTCACCGCCTCGTTCAAGGAGCGTGGGGCCTGCAACAAACTCTCGCAACTCACGCCTGCGCAAAGCCAGGCCGGGGTGATCGCCATGAGCGCGGGCAACCACGCCCAGGGCGTGGCCTACCACGCGCACCGGCTCGGGCTACGCGCCGTGATCGTGATGCCGCGCTTCACCCCGGGCGTCAAGGTCGAGCGCACGCGCGGCTTTGGGGCCGAGGTGATCTTGCACGGCGACACCCTGGAAGAAGCGCGCAGCCATGCGCTGGAGCTGGCGGCGGCGCAGGGGCTGACCTTCATCCACCCCTACGACGACGACGCCATCATCGCGGGCCAGGGTACGGTGGCGCTGGAGATGCTGCAGCAGGTTCCCGATCTCGATGTGCTGGTGATTGCGGTGGGCGGCGGTGGCCTGATTGCCGGCATGGCCACCGTGGCCAAGGCGCTGCGGCCCGGCATGCAGGTGATTGGCGTGCAGACCAGCCGTTTTCCGGCCATGGTCAATGCCGTGCTGGGCACGCACCACCCCCAAGGTAGCAGCACGATTGCCGAAGGCATTGCGGTGGCGTCACCCGGGGAGCTATCCCGCAGAATCATCACCGAGCGGGTCGATGACCTGGTGCTGGTGGAAGAAGGCGACATCGAACAGGCGCTGGTGATGCTGCTCGAAGTGGAAAAAACCCTGGTCGAAGGCGCGGGTGCCGCTGGTCTGGCGGCGCTGCTGAAGTTCCCCGAGCGCTTTCAGGGCAAGCGTGTCGGGCTGGTTTTGTGCGGCGGCAATATCGACCCGCTACTGCTGGCCTCGATCATCGAACGCGGCATGGTGCGCGCCGGTCGGCTCGCCCGCATCCGCGTCAGCGCCCGCGACGTCCCCGGCTCATTAGCCCGTATTACCGCCACCGTAGCGCAAGTGGGCGCAAACATTGACGAGGTGCACCACCAACGCGCCTTCACCATGCTGTCGGCCCAGAACGTAGAAGTCGAATTGGTGGTTCAGACCCGCGGACACGCCCATGTGGCCGAGTTGTTGGCGGCGTTAAGCGCAGCGGGAATGGACGCCAAGGTGGTGTGAGGCCCGTCGTCGTTCCGGGCT
>CAIPBW010000499.1 GCA_903863395.1 uncultured beta proteobacterium | reverse complement strand
TCGAACCGTCACTGGCCCAGGCCCAGCCCGACCAGAAGTTCCAGTTCGAGCGCCACGGCTACTTCGTCGCCGACCGCTACGACCACACCCCCGGCAGCAGGCCGGTGTTCAACCTGGCGGTGGGGTTGCGGGATAGTTGGGCTAAGTAGCTACACCCAACCTCAACGCATCCAACACCCGCTTGGCGGCATAGGCGTCGTTGGCGGCGTAGATCAGTTGTGCTTCGCTCAGGCGTGGGTTGGCCCAGTTGCTGGTGGATGCTTTTTTGGATTTGATGAAGCGCTGGTTGAACAGTACCGCCACAGCACCTTTGACGCCCATGTCCTTGCGGTAGCCGCGCTCGCGAAACACGTGGTTGAGTTCGAGCACGTCCACCGGCTCCACGCCCAGTTTTTGCAGGATGCGCTTGCGGTCGTCGCCCAGACCAAATCCGGCCTTGGTGACACCGGCGCGCTGCAGCAGTTGCGCTGTGATGGCGCGGCATGCCGGGTCGTGCAACTGGAAGATCCAGGCGTGCTGGGCGGTGGATAGCTGCACGATGTGCGGCCCGTCCGACACCTCGCCCACACGAAAGGTCGGCTTGGACTCGGTATCAAAACCCCAGGCCGTGCAAGCGTCCAAGGCCAGCGCTGCGGCCTGGGCTTGCGCTTGTGTGGCAACCAGGGTGATTTGCTCCAAGCCCAACCGCTCAAACGCAGGCAACAAGGCAATGGCATCTTTGTCGGGGGTGGCGTGGCGGGTGTGCATGGGGCCGTATCATCCACCTTTTTGCCGGGCCCACCGATGACTTCCACCGCAGCACCCACGCTTTACACCGCACGAACCGAACCTGAAGGCGTGCAGGTGGACGCATGGTCTGATCAAACGCTGCTGCTGTCGCTGGAAATGGGCGGCAGCGCGTGGCCAAGTTCGTGCCGCAATGGCACCTGCCGCACCTGCTTGGGTACGCTGCAAAGCGGCCAGGTGCGCTACGAGGTGGAGTGGCCCGGCGTCACGCCCGAAGAGCGCGCCCAGGGCCACGTGCTGCCCTGCGTGGCCTATCCGTGCAGCGACGTGGTGCTGCAGCCGGGCTACGGTGACTAAGCGCGCTGCCCACCGCCCTCGCCCATAATCGACCGCCATGCAATCCCTTTCTTCCCTTTTCCCGCTGGGCTGGCAGCACTACCTGGTGGGCGGGCTGCTTATCGGCAGCGGCGCGGCGCTGCTGTTTGTGCTTACCGGCCGCATTGGCGGCATGAGCACGGTGTTCTCCAGCACCTGGTCGTATCTGGTGCAGCGGCCATTCTTCCAGCAGGCGCGCTTTGTTGAATCGCGCCGCTGGCGTCTGGTCTATGCGCTGGGGCTGATTTTGGGTGCGCTGCTGTGGTGGCAGGGCTGGGCCGATGGCGCGCCGCAGCACACCACCTTGCCGTGGTGGCAACTGCTGTTGGGCGGCTTCTTTGTTGGCTACGGCGCACGCCTGGGCAACGGCTGCACCTCGGGCCACGGCATCTGCGGCCTGGGGTCGCTGCAGTGGCCTTCGCTGCTGGCGGTGCTTACCTTCATGGCCACCGGGTTTCTGGCTGCCAACCTGTTCGCAAGGTGGCTGGTATGAACGCCGCACGCGCTCTGGCCACGCTGGCTGCGGGCATGCTGTTTGGCTTTGGGTTGTCGGTCTCGACCATGGTGCGCCCCGAGGTCGTGTTGAGCTTCTTGCGCCTGAACGACATGGGACTGATGCTGGTCATGGGCGGCGCTGTGGCGGTGGTGTTGCTGGCCTACCAGATTGCGCCGCGCGTGCTGCGCCGCCCCGTTCTGGACGACCACTTCCACGCCCACCCCAGCGTCTGGAACCAGGGCACCGCCACCGGGGCCGCGCTGTTTGGCCTGGGCTGGGGAATTTGCGGCGTGTGTCCGGGTCCGGCCATCGCCGCACTGGGAACCGGCAACCTTGAAGTGCTCTGGGCGCTTGCGGGCATCGCCCTGGGCGCACTGGTGCAGGGTCTGCGTGAGCGGGCCTGAAACCTGGGTTGCTTTGTTTCGGGTGGCAGAAACTGCATGGGGCCCATGAGCCGTGGCGTCGTCACTGCGAGGAGCAACGCGACGCGGCAGTCCATGCAATCCGGTAGTCATGGATTGCCACGCTTCGCTCGCAATCACGGGAATGGTTATCCGCAATGACGAGAAAACAGCTTCAAGGGC
>CAIPBW010000498.1 GCA_903863395.1 uncultured beta proteobacterium | reverse complement strand
GCTTCTGGCTGGGCTGATCCAGGCCGGGCAGGGCGCCCAGCACGGAGCTGCGGTGGCACGCCAGCGCTTCCAGGTCGAGCACCTGTTCGCCCAGGTCCGAGAGCGCGTGCAGCAGCCGGGTCTTGCCAGAGCCAGTGGTTGCGCACACCACGCGCAAATCCAACTGTCCCACGATGCGTGCGATGTCGGCCACCACCGCAGCGCGAAACGCCTTGTAGCCGCCCTCGATCAGCGTGACCCGAAAGCCGATCTGGTCCAGGATCAGCGCCAGTGCTCCGCTGCGTTTACCGCCGCGCCAGCAGTAGGCCAGCGGTCGCCAATCGCGCGGCTTGTTGATCACCTCGCGCTCGATGTGGGCAGCGATATTGCGCGCGGCCATTGCGGCCCCGCGCTTCTTGGCATCGAACTGGCTGACCTGCACATACAGTGTGCCGATGGTTTTGCGTTCCTCGTTGTTGAGCGTGGGCCAGTTCACCGCGCCGGGCAGATGGTCGAGCGCAAACTCGTCTTCGCTGCGGGCGTCGATGAGGGTGTCAAAACTACCAAGCTGCGCCAGCAAATCGGCTGCGGGTACCGGAGTCAGGCTCATGGGGTCATCTTCTTCAGGGTGGGCCAGACGTTGTTCAGAATCGTCGGATGCGCCTCTTCGGTGGGGTGAATGCGGTCGTTCTGGAACAGCCTCAGTGCGTCCGGCGCGTCGGCCACGCCTTTGAGCATAAAAGGCACCAGCGCGGCCTTGTTCGTCTGTGCTACCTGGGCATAGGTCTGGGCAAATTTCTGCGCGTAGTCCTGGCCATAGTTGGGCGGCATCTGCATCCCCAGCAGCAGCACCTTGGCACCACTGGCCTGGGCGGCACGGGTCATGGCTTGCAGGTTGTCGCGGCTCATCTCCAGCGGCAGGCCGCGCAGCGCATCGTTGGCGCCGAGTTCAATCACAACCACGCGCGGTTGGTGCAGCGCAAGCAGCGCGGGCAAGCGTGAGCGCCCGCCCGATGTGGTGTCACCGCTGATGCTGGCGTTGACCACCTGCAGCGCGATTTTTTCCTGCGCCAGGCGTTGTTCGAGCAGTGCCACCCAGCCGCTGCCGCGTTTAAGGCCATACTCGGCGCTGAGCGAGTCGCCCAGCACCAGCAGTTTTGCTTTGTCCGCGCCCAGCGAAAGCCCGGGCACGCACAGCGCGAGTGCAAGCACGATACAGTAGCGACCAAGCAAAGAAGACCCCATGACTGATTCCATTATTTCCGTTGAGCACGTCTGCAAATCGGTGTCCGATTCCACCGGCACGCTGCAGATTCTGCGCGACATCGATTTTGCGCTCAAAGCGCGCGAGACCGTGGCCATTGTCGGCGCATCCGGCTCGGGCAAAAGCACCTTGTTGTCGATTATTGCGGGTCTGGACACCCCCACCAGCGGTACCGTGCGCCTGGGCGGGGTCGATCTGTTTGGCATGAGCGAGGACGACCGCGCGGCGCTGCGTGCCCACCAGGTCGGCTTTGTGTTCCAGAGCTTTCAGCTTTTGGGCAACCTCACCGCGCTCGAGAACGTGATGCTGCCGCTGGAACTCGCCGCACGGCGTGACGCCCGCGCACTAGCCACCGACATGTTGGCGCGCGTGGGCCTGTCCGAGCGCCTGGCCCACTACCCGCGTGTACTTAGCGGGGGTGAGCAGCAGCGCGTGGCACTGGCGCGCGCGTTCGTCGTGCATCCGGCGTTGCTGCTGGCCGACGAGCCCACCGGCAGCCTCGATTTCGCCACCGGCGAGAAGATCATGGAGCTGATGTTCGACCTCAACCGCGAGCAAGGCACCACGCTCCTCTTGGTAACCCACGACCCCGCCATCGCCGCGCGCTGCCAACGCCGCATCACGATCGAGGCCGGGCGGGTGGTCTAGGTTCTGCGACTCCCACAGTGTTGGTAGCAGAGATTGGGTCAGAGGCCCGCGCGGTTTTTCTCCCCGCGGACAGACTCGGTAGCAGAGATTGGCATAGGGGTCTGCGCCGATATGCTGGGCATTTGACAGCTGAGGCGCGGGCCCCTATGCCAATCTCTGCGGGGAGCGAAGTAGCGGTGGAGCGTGGGGGCCATGATTCGACGCCGGGCCGCCCCAAGTCGAATCGCGCCCCCTTGGGGGGCAGCGACCCGCGCAGCGGTGGAGCGTGGGGGCCACATGTGGGGGCCATGATTCGACGCCGGGCCGCCCCAAGTCGAATCGCGCCCCCTTGGGGGGCAGCGACCCGCGCAGCGGTGGAGCGTGGGGGCCACATTCTTCCTTGATAATTGCGTATGTCCTCTGCCAAAGTCCTGTTCGGGTTTCATGCCCTCGGCGTGCGTTTGAAAACCGCGCCCCAGTCCATTCTTGAACTCCATTACGAGCCTAGTCGGCGCGATGCGCGCATGCGCCAGTTTTTGCAGCGCGCTACCGAGGCCGGGGTGACCCTGGTCGAGTCCGACGCGGCGCGGCTGGCCAAGATGAGTGGCACGCACGGCCACCAGGGCGTGGCAGCGCGGGTGCAGCCCTTGGCCCAGGTGCATTCGCTCGATGAACTGCTCGAAGACCTGGAAGCCGCCAATGCCGCGCTTGAGCCTGCGCTGCGCAAGCCGCCCCTGCTACTGGTGCTCGATGGCGTGACCGACCCGCACAACCTGGGGGCCTGCCTGCGCGTGGCCGATGGTGCCGGGGCCCACGCCGTGATTGCGCCCAAGGACCACGCTGCGGGAATCAACGCCACCGTGGCCAAGGTGGCCAGCGGAGC
>CAIPBW010000497.1 GCA_903863395.1 uncultured beta proteobacterium | reverse complement strand
ACCGAGGGGTGGTGATGGCGTGAAGCGTCGTGTCCATGTAACTTCATGATATCGCTCTGAGCGGCGCATCACTGAAAAATTGAACTCATTGAGCGGCATTTCTTTACGGCAAATTACGCTGACGAAAGATGACTTTGTTTAGCTGCTGGATTGTCACCAGGCCCGTCCAACCCGCATCGCGCAGCAAAGGCGGGCGGAGACTGACCTTGACGAATTCACCCGATCATTTGCCTCTGCGCTGGGCGTGGTTGTGAGAAAGCGATTGGCGACCGCAGAAAATGCGGTCAGGTAGCCTTGGTGGCTTGGCAGCAGGGCAGACAAGGGGTGGGGTCTACAATCCGAACCCTAGAACAACTACAGCACCAAGACTTGCGTGTTTGCGCAGCCCCGATGCTGACAAGGAAACAACATGCCCTACCAGTCTTCCCTTACCCCCAAAGCCCCGGTCTCCAGTTCGGCCGAAAAGAAGTCGCAACTGCGCACTGCTGCGCTGGAGTACCACCAGTTTCCCACGCCCGGCAAGATTGAGGTTGCAGCCACCAAACAACTGGTCAACCAGCACGATCTGGCGCTGGCCTACTCGCCCGGCGTGGCGGCTCCGTGCGAAGAAATCGTCAAGGACCCGAACAACGCCTTCAAGTACACCAGCCGTGGCAACCTGGTGGCCGTTATCACCAATGGCACGGCGGTGCTCGGCCTGGGCGACATTGGCCCGCTGGCAGCCAAGCCAGTGATGGAAGGCAAGGGCGTGCTGTTCAAGAAGTTTGCCGGCATTGACGTGTTTGACATCGAGATCAACGAGAAGCACGACCTGGACAAGCTGGTCGACATTATCGCGGCGCTGGAACCCACGTTTGGTGGCATCAACCTCGAAGACATCAAGGCACCCGACTGCTTTTATGTGGAGCGCAAGCTGCGCGACCGCATGAAGATTCCGGTGTTCCACGATGACCAGCACGGCACCGCCATTGTGGTGGGCGCGGCCATGCTCAACGCGCTCAAGGTGATTGGCAAAGACCCCAAGCAAGTCAAACTGGTGACCTCGGGCGCAGGCGCAGCGGCCCTGGCCTGCCTGGGTCTGCTGGTCAAGCTGGGCATTCCGCGCCAGAACATTTTTCTGACCGATCTGGCCGGTGTGGTCTACACCGGACGCACCGAGTTGATGGACGAAGACAAGATCGTCTATTCGCAAAACACGACGGCACGCACGCTCTCCGAAGTGATTGAAGGTGCCGATATTTTCCTGGGCCTCTCGGCCGGTGGCGTACTCAAGGCCGACATGGTCAAGAAGATGGCCGCCAATCCGATCATTTTTGCGCTGGCCAACCCCACGCCCGAAATCCTGCCCGAAGAAGTGAAGGCCGTGCGCAGCGACGCCATCATGGCCACCGGGCGCACCGACTACCCCAACCAGGTCAACAACGTCCTGTGCTTTCCGTACATCTTCCGTGGCGCGCTTGACGCGGGTGCTTCAACCATCACGCTCGAGATGGAAATTGCGGCAGTGCACGCGATTGCCGATCTGGCCCAAGCCGAGCAAAGCGAAGTGGTGGCTGCGGCCTACACCGGCGAGCAGTTGGCCTTTGGTCCCGAGTACCTGATCCCCAAGCCGTTTGATCCGCGCCTGATGATGAAGATCGCGCCGGCCGTGGCCCAGGCCGCTGCCGACAGCGGCGTGGCGCTGCGCCCGATTGCCAACATGGACGCCTACCGCGAGCGCCTGCAAAGCTTTGTCTATGCGTCGGGCACGATCATGAAGCCGATCTTCCAGGCGGCCAAGAAAGCCCTGCGCAAGCGCGTTGCCTACGCCGAGGGCGAGGACGAGCGCGTACTGCGCGCCGCACAGATCGTGGTGGACGAAGGCCTGGCCCTGCCCACACTGATCGGCCGCCCGGCAGTGATTGCCGAGCGCATCCAGGAATTTGGCCTGCGCCTGGAAGAGGGGCGCGACTACGACATCGTCAACGTGGAAAGCGATCCGCGCTACCAGGACTTCTGGCAGACCTACCACCGCATGTCCGAGCGCAAGGGCATCACGGTGCAGGTGGCCAAGATTGAAATGCGCCGACGCCTGACGCTGATTGGCTCGATGCTGCTGCACAAGGGCGACGTGGACGGCATGATCTGCGGCACCTGGGGCACCACCTCCTTGCACCTGCAGTACATCGACCAGGTGGTGGGCAAGCGCAAGCCGACGAATGCGCAAGACGACGTACAGATCTACGCCTGCATGAACGGGCTGATGCTGCCCGGACGCCAGGTGTTTGTGGTCGATACCCACGTCAACTACGACCCCACGGCGCCCGAACTGGCCAAGATCACCATCATGGCGGCCGAGGAAATGCGCCGCTTCGGCTTGAAGCCCAAGGCGGCGCTGCTGAGCCACTCCAACTTTGGCACCAGCAACGAGCCCAGTGCGCTGAAGATGCGCGCCACGCTGGCGCTGCTGCAGCAGCAGGCACCCTGGCTGGAAGTCGATGGTGAAATGCACGGCGACGTGGCCCTGGACGACGCCTTCCGCAAGGCGCTGATGCCCAACAGCACACTGCACGGCGACGCCAACCTGCTGGTGATGCCCAATATCGACTCGGCCAATATCGGCTACAACCTGCTCAAGATGGCGGCCGGTGGCAACATCGCCATTGGCCCGGTGCTGCTGGGTGCCGCCAAGCCGGTGCACGTGCTCACCGCAAGCACCACCGTGCGGCGCATCGTCAACATGACCGCGCTGACCGTAGCCGACGCCAACGCCAACCGCTAGTGCTGCGAGCCAGCGCCCGACAGCCCACGCGGGCTGTCATTGCGAGCGAAGCGTGGCAATCCATTTAAGCATGAAGTCATGGATCGCCACGGCCTAGCGGCCTCAATGGGATGGACGCCCCGACTCTAAACCGGCATCAGATGTGCCAAAGTGGATATCTCAACAACCACTTCAACGAGAAGGAGCGTCCGACATGAAGGTTACAACAATTGGCATCGATTTGGCAAAGAACGTGTTT
>CAIPBW010000496.1 GCA_903863395.1 uncultured beta proteobacterium | reverse complement strand
CTCAAGTCCACGCTGGTGGCCATGATCACGGCGCGTGGTCAGGTGGCCGACTACCGGCTTGGGCAGGAGTTGGGTGCCGACGCCTACTTCATCAAACCTTTCAGTCCGCTCCAGTTGGTCACCTGGATGCGGGAGAAGCTTAAATGACAGCTTTGGAGCGTCAGTTAGCCGTCTATGCAGAAGACTTTCAGGAGTTGGTGGGGCGCCTCCACGACCTGGAAAGTCGCTACCTGAAGCTCAAGGAGGCGCACACCCAACTGGCCGAAGCCAGGGGCTTGCTGGGCAATCTGAATCCGTCTTCGCAGGAGCTGTGTCTGGTGCTGGGGCGCCGTGGCGAGATTGTGGATGCCACCGAAAACGCGCAGGCGATGTTTGCGCTGGACAGTGGCCAGGTGACGAACATCCAGCAAATCGTCTCGCCGCTGCAGTTGCCCCATTTGCAGTCCCAGCTTGAGGCCATGGAGCGGGACCATGCAGTCCCTTTGGCTGAGCCCATGGACATCCTGCTCTATCCCAAGGGCGACTCGCAGCAGGGGCGGCTGTTTTCCACCAACTTCTTTTCGCTGCAGTTGGCAGGCACGGCGCGCATGCTGTTGATCCTGCGCGACCTGTCCGGCGACGCCGGAGCCGAGGTGGATGCCGAGCACATGGTGGCACTGGTCAAGAGCCTGCACCATGGTGCCATGGTGACTGACGTGGCCGGGCGCGTGCTGGCGGTGGATACGGCTTTCTCCAAGGTTACTGGCTACCGCAGCGCCGCACTGTGCGGCACGCTGCCCACCATGCTGCGCATCGTGGGCGAAGGCGACTATCTCCAGACGCCGGCGTTTTGGGAACAACTGCGCCACACCGAAGCCTGGCGCGGCGAGGTGGTAAACACCACCCAGGGTGGGCAAACGGTGCACCAATGGATGTCGATCACGGCGCTCAAGGACTTTGCCTCCAATACCGTGGCTTATCTGGCGGTGCTGATCAACCGCGAGGTGATCCTCAACGCCGAGCACGCGATGCTTGAGGCGTTCTACCACGACCCCCTCACCGGTTTGCCCAACATGGATTTGTTCCGCGAGCGCGTCAACCTGCGTATGCAGACAGCGCGTGAGGACGGGACCACCCTGATGCTGATGTCGATCAAGCTCAACAGCCAGCAGTGGATTCACGATAGCAACGCGCAAAGCGTGAGCGAGACGGTGTACAAGACCTTGAGCGAGCGCCTGCAGGAGGAGATCCGGGGTTGCGACGAAATCGCGCGCACCGGTTATGACCGCTACGTGGTGCTGCTGTGCGGCGCGCGCGCGCAGGAAGAACTGCCCGCGATTGCCGCGCGCATGCTCAGCGCCTTGGCCGCGCCCATTCGGGTGCGACGCCAGACGCTGGTGGTGGGTGGCAGCATTGGCTGCGCCCAGTTTCCCCTGGACGGTGCCGACCTGTTCACGCTCTTGCACCATGCTGATATGGCCATGGGCATGGCTCGCAAACTCGGCGGCAACCGCTATTGCCTGTACCGATCTGCCAGCGACGTGGCCGCTGAAACTCCACTGCCCGAACCGGTCCAATGGAGCGCCGACGAGATGGTCACCGTGCACCAAAGTTTGAGTTAGGAACCATGGCGCAAAGCGACTCTCATCGCACCTTTTCCGTCTCCGTCATCCTTTCCACCGCAGTCTTGCTGTGTGCGGGATGGCTGTTGGTGTTTCAGCAGATCGGCACCATTGAGCGCGTGCAGTTGGCCGACGCCAGGGCCGATGCCGCCAATCTGAGCAGGATCAACAGTCTGCATGCGGCCTCGGCGCTCAACCGGGTAGACCGGATGATGCAGTATTTCGCCGCCAATTACCGCAGCGATGCGGCCGCCTTCAACCCCTTGCGTGTCACCATGGAACAACTGGTGGGCGACGCGGCCATGGTGGCACAGTTTGGCCTGACGGATGCGCAAGGCGTCCTGCGCCAAAGCAGCCTGAATCTGGCCCGCGGGATGGACTTGTCGCAGCGCGAATATTTCAAGGCCCACCGTGGACGCGATGGCACACAGATGCTGGTGTCGGCACCGGTGCTCGATACGATTTCGGGCAAATGGGTGATTGAACTGAGCCGCCGCTTGAACCACCACGATGGCAGCTTTGACGGTGTGATGGTGGTCTGGATGCCGGTGGACTTTTTCACCAACCACTACGCTGCGCTGGAGTTGCCGCGTGACAGCGTGCAGTTGTTCGCGGGTCTGGATGGAGTGGTTTTTGCCCGGCTGCGCGGCACCGAGGTGGTGCTGGGGCAACTGCAGGCCACCCAGCCGCTGTTGGCGCAGGCGAGTAGCGGGCAATCCAGTGGTGCCGCCGTGTTTACGAGCAAGACCGACGGTGTTGAGCGCAGCTATAGCTTCCAGCGGGTGGCCGGCTATCCGCTGGTGGTCATGATCGGCCTGTCCACAGCCGGCATCACAGAGGCCGCCGCATTCAGCCGCAACGCCTTGATCGCTGAATCGGCACTGGTGAGCCTGCTGCTGGTAGCGGCAGCCGCGGGGCTGCTGCAGTACGCGCTGCGCCAGCGTGCCCAGTTGGGGGTGCGCACGCAGCTCTCGTTGGCGCTGCTGCGCAGCGAAGAGCGCTGGAAAACCGCGTTGCAGGGGTCCAACGCAGCGGTCTGGGACTGGGACGCTGCCAGCGATGCGATCTATGTGTTCACAGGTGGCAGCATGTTTGCGGCGCTGCCGTCTGAAGCGACGTACAAGATGCCGGTGTGGATGGAGATGATTCACCCGCAGGACCGCGCGCGCGTGCAGCAGGAGTTCATTCGCCACCTCAAACGCAAATCCGAGGTTTTCGAAACCGAGCTGCGCCACCAAAGCGGCAACGCCGACTACCGCTGGTATGCGCTGCGCGGGCTGGCCAGTTTTAACGAACGGGGCCGGGCGTTGCGGGTATCGGGCTACGCACGCGATATCACCGAACAACGCTCTGCAAGCACCGAAGCGGCCGAGCGCGCCGCACAGCTTGATGCGGTGTTTTCCATGAGCACCGATGCGTTTGTCACCTTTGATGCCGAGCACCGCGTGAACCACGCCAATCCAGCCTTCTGCCAATTCACCGGGCTGCAGTTGCCTGCGGTGGTGGGACTGCTGGAGCCGCAGTTTGTGGCGATCATGAATACCCTAAGCGTTGCCACGCGGCCGTTCCCGGAGATGGAGCGCCTGGCCCTGGTGGCTGCGCAAGCCGAGCGTTCAGAGCCGGTGCTGGTGGAGCTTGTGCGCCCGCGCCGCCGTGTGCTGAGCGTGAGCGTGAAGTTGGGCGGCTCCAAAGCGGCGTCGCAGGTGCTGTACCTGCGCGACATTACCGAGTCCATCCTGGCCGACGAAATGAAGTCGGATTTTCTGTCCACCGCTGCGCACGAATTACGCACTCCCATGACCAACGTCCTGGGCTTTGCCGAATTGCTGATCGGCAACGAGTTCACGACTGAGCAGCGCAGCGAGTTTCACGGCATCATCCATTCGGAGTCGGTGCGCGTGGCTGAAATACTCGACGAGTTGCTTGACCTGGCCCGCATCGAGGCGCGCCGGGGGCAGGATTTCAGCGTCCAGCGCGTCAACCTGAAGATGGTGGTGCAAGGGGCGGTGGATGCCTTCAACGTACCCAAGGGGCGCCAGCCTCCCGAAGTGAATCTGCCCGATCTGTATTGCAGGTCGGACCTGGGCAAGACCACCCAGATCTTCAACAACATCCTGTCCAATGCCTACAAGTATTCGCGCGATCAGGGCGGCAGTGTGGTGGTGAGCGCCGCGCCGATCTCGCACGCCGACGTGGGCCACATGGTTGGCATCGTGATTGAAGACCAGGGCAAGGGCATGGCCGCGCACGAGTTGGAGCGCGTGTTTGAGCGCTTCTACCGGGCCGACAAATCCGGCACCATCAAGGGCACGGGCTTGGGCATGAGCATCGTCAAGGAACTCATGGACCTGCTGGGCGGGCGGGTTTCCATTGTCAGCACTGCCGGACGTGGCACCGCAGTCACGCTGCTGTTTCCGTCTGCCTGCGCTCTGGGCCACAGTTGTTCAGACTGCAGTAGCGACCTGGCAGAGTGCCCCCAGGTGGAATCATTCTGAGAGCAACAAACCGCGCCATGTGCCATCATGCGCGCAGACAACCGAAATTGATGGAGAAATATTGCCATGGCAGACCCCGCTGAGAGCGACGACGACGTGTATGTGAACCAGGTCATGCAGCACCATGACTCGCTGGAAACGCGCTACGAACGCCTGCGCCAGGCCTATGCCAACCTGATGGAGCACCACCAGGAACTCGATGAGCGTATCCGCAGCATGCACGACATCCACATCGTTACCGACGCGGTGGGCGTGATTTTGCAGACCAACCAGGCGGCGTCGCTCATTTCGTCCACGCACCGGCTGGTAGGTACATTGCTGGGCGATTGGGTGCGCGCTTCGCACCGCGAGGAATTCACCCGGCTGCTCGAGCGCGCCGTGCGCGACGGTGCAGATACCCTGGAAAAGTGGGAACTGCACCTGCGCCGCGACGCGCCCTATTCGCCCACGCTGGTGGCATCGGCGCAAATGATTGCGGTGGTGGACGAAGGCGCGGTCAGCGTGGTGCACTGGATCTTGCGCCCGGCCAACGCCGCGCTGGAGCAGATGAGCGAGCCACGTCGGCCGATGGTCGAGTTTGAGCGCGATTCGCAGTGCAGCTTTGTGACCGACGCCGCGGGCACCATCCTTGAAGTCAACACTGCCTTTACCCGGTCCACCGGGTTCAGCGCCGAAGACGCGGTGGGTAAAAACCCCCGCATCTTTGCCTCAGGCTTGCAGGACGCCGTGTTTTACAAAGACTTCTGGACCGAACTTCAGTCCTCGGGCAGTTGGCAGGGGTTGATGCTCAACCGGCGCAAGAACGGGCAAATCTTCCCGCTGTGGATGAAGGTCAGCGCCGGGCGCGACGAAGCGGGCCGCATCACCACCTACTTATCCATCTTTTACGACCTCGCGCGCGCCACGTCCACCGGCATCCAGGCAGTGTCGCGCCAGTCGCCACCCAACGTCTATCGCACCGAGCCGCCGCCGGACACTGCTGCCTGAGGCGCGCGGGCTTTAGTCGGCCTGCACCTGGACTAGGCAATCGTAAAAGGTCGGGCCCTGGCCGATGTCAGTCAGCGCCTGGCTGGTGAGTTGGTTGACGTTGGTTCCGTCCAGCCCAAACTTGCGCCACCACACGCCCAGGGCATTGACCACGCCGGGACGGGCGCGCGCGCAGACCTCGGCCTTGCAGCGGTAGCTGCCCCGGTCGTTGAACACGCGCACGGTGTCGCCACTTTGGATGCCGCGCGCCTGCGCGTCGTCGGGGTGTATTTCAACCAGCGGTTCGCCCTCGGTGGCGCGCAGACTGGCGACGTTGACAAAGGTGGAATTCAAAAAATTGCGCGCTGGCGGTGAAATCATGGCCAGCGGGTAGCGCGCCGAGTTGCCCCAGGCTTCGTGGTTGGGCAGGTAATTTGGCAGCGGGTCAAGCCCGCTTGTGGCCAGACTCGGGCTTGCGAGTTCGCAGCGGCCCGACGGCGT
>CAIPBW010000495.1 GCA_903863395.1 uncultured beta proteobacterium | reverse complement strand
TCAGACGAAAACACCGGGGTTCACAAGTGCATCGCCGGCGAGAACCCAGAAAAGATCCGAAACATGGTGCGCTGGATCCTCGATCAATAACCTGTGGCTAACCGAAGCGCGCGTTACGACACCAAACATCATCAAGCTAGATTCGTCACTGCGAGGCCGCAGGCCGTGGCAGTCCATGGCTTGCGATGCCCCCGCCGTCACTGCGAGCGCAGCGCGGCAGTCCATGCATCGATCGCCACAGGCCTTCGGCCTTCGCGATGACGGGGCAAGGTTAGCGGTGTAACTCTTCAGGGGTACGCCTGTAACCACCACACGGCGCATTGCCAGCGCCCGCGCGATGACGCAAGGCATCTCTGCGACAGCGGTTGGCCAAACCCCTGCCGCTTTGCGTTTACAGTCAAGCCCTCTACCCGTTCGCCCGTCTGCCGCCCGCCCTATGCCTCGCCACCACCCTACCTCCATGCCAGCGGGCCTGATCGTGCTGATCCTGGCGATGTTGATGGGCTTGCAGCCGGTCACCACCGATTTGTACCTGCCCGCCCTGCCCGGCCTGACGCGCGAACTCGGTGCCAGCATGCCGCAGGCGCAGCTCACGCTGACGGCCCTGCTGCTGGCGTTTGGCATTTCGCAATTGATCTGGGGGCCTTTGTCCGACCGTTTTGGACGCCGCCCAATCCTGCTTGCGGGCATGGTGGCCTATGTGGTCGCCTCGCTGGCCAGCGCGTTTTCGCCCTCCATGGAACAACTCATCCTCTGGCGCACCGTCCAGGGCGCGGCCATGGGAGCGGGCGTGATGTGCGCACGTGCCATCGTGCGCGACCTGTATACGCCAGCGCAGGGGGCCAACGTGATGTCCAAGGCCTTAAGCGGCCTGGGCGTTGTTGCCTGCCTGAGCCCGCCCATCGGTGGCCTGCTCACGGCACTGGCGAGTTGGCATGCGGCGCTGCTGGCGCTGTCAGTCTTTGGCGCGCTGTGCCTGGGCCTGATCGCCCTGCGCTTTGACGAAACCGTGCCGCGCAAGAACCCGCGCGCTCTGCAGCCCCGTACCCTGGCGCACACCTGGTTGGGCATCATTCGCAACCCCACGTTTCTGGCGTTTTCTCTGCTCACAGTGTGCTCGTACAGTGGCTTGTTCACCTTTCTCGCAGCATCTTCGTTTGTGATGATCCGGGTGTATGGCTTTAGCACCACCGAATACGGCGTGCTGATGTTCTTCAATGCCTTTACCTACCTGGCTGGAACCTTTTTGTGCCGACGCTGGCTGCTGCGCTTTGGCGTGCGCCGCACGCTGGTTTTTGCCGGTGCTCTAACCTTTGGCGGCGGCACCCTCATGGGCGTACTGGCGCTGGCGCAGGTGCAGTCGCCCTGGGCCATTTTGCTGCCGTTTGCGCCCTTCATGCTGGCGCATGGCGTGCACAACCCCTGCGCCCAAAGCGGTGCCGTGGGGCCGTTTCCGCACGCAGCGGGCGCAGCCTCGGCGCTCAATGGTTTTCTGACCATGCTCAGCGCCTTTGCCACCGGGCAGTGGCTGGGCACGCACATGGACGGCACCGCCGCGCCACTGATTTTTGGCATCTGGTTCTGGAGCGTACTCATTGCCCTGATTGCCTGGACCCTGGTGCAGCGCTATGGCCGCCCCTGAGCCCCTGCCGTTTCACCTGTGTCTGGCAGGCCCCACCGCTTCGGGCAAGACCGCAGCCGCCCTAGCCATCGCGCAGGCGCACCCGTGCGAGATCATCAGCGTCGATTCGGCCCTGGTTTACCGTGGCATGGACATCGGCACGGCCAAACCCCCGGCCGCCGAGTTGGCCCAAGTGCCGCACCACTTGATTGACATCCGCGACCCGCTGCAGGCTTATAGCGCCGCCGAGTTTGTGCTTGACGCGCGTGCGCTCATCCACGCCATCAGCGCACGCGGCAAGCTGGCGCTCCTGGTGGGCGGCACCATGCTGTACTTCAAGGCACTGCTGGAGGGCATGGACGAGATGCCCAGCGCCAACCCCGAGGTGCGCGCCGCCATCGAGCAAGAAGCTGCCCAAATCGGCTGGCCCGCGCTGCACGCCCAACTGGCCCAGGTGGACCCGGCCACGGCAGCGCGGCTGGCACCCGCCGACAGCCAGCGCATCCAGCGCGCGCTGGAGGTGTACCGAATCTCGGGCCAGCCCCTGTCGCACTTTCACCGCCGCCAGGAGGCAGTAAATCAGCAGCCCCCCGCCGCCGGGCCAATGGCACTGATTTCGCTGGAGCCGGTAGAGCGCAGTTGGCTGCATGAACGCATAGCGCAGCGACTCGACAGCATGCTCGCGCTGGGCTTTTTGGACGAGGTGCGTGCCCTCAAGGCGCGCCCTGACCTGCACGCCAACCTGCCCTCGATGCGCTGCGTCGGCTACCGCCAGGCCTGGGAAGCGCTCGACGGACATATCCCCATGACCGAGTGGCGCGACCGCGCCATCTACGCCACGCGCCAGTTGGCCAAACGCCAGATCACCTGGCTGCGCTCGATGCCGCAACGCCAGGTGATTGCCTGCGATCAGGGGGATGCGGTTGGCGCGGTGCTGCAACACGTTGAGGCTGCGCTACGCGCCGCTCAACAGGCGACGAAGTAACGCGCACCTGCACGCCGCCCGGCTGTGGGGCTATTCCTTGAACTTGGCTTTGAGCCACTTGAGCAACTCACGCTGGTCAGCGCTGGTGGCCCTGCGCACCTGCACCAGCAACTTGGTGAGATCGGGGCGTTGCAATGTGACGTTGGCTGCACCCTCGTTGCAGACCGAGCAGATGGCTTTCAGGTTGGTGGCTTCGTCACTGCCGCCCATGCTCTTGTCGATCACGTGGCCGATGTGCAAACGCGTCTTGCGCGTGGGATCGTAAGGATGTGGCTCCCCTGCAACCGCACCGCACATCTGACAGGTAAAGCCATTGCGGTCCAGCACCAGCGCCCGCGTTTCCTTGGAAATGTCGCGTGCAAAGGCAGGTTGCGGCTTGGCCGTTTCAAGCAGGTATTCGCCAGGCTTGAGGTCCGCCCGGTCGTTGTGGGTCAGAATCAGAAAACCCTCTTCTGTGCGCAATTCGCGCACCCGACGCGCCCACTCGCTGATGTTGCCCGCCACGGGACGCAACTCCTCGGAATCCATCACGCGGCCAATATTTGCCAGAAAATACGCGCGAAGCTTGGAACGCGCTCCTGACGATTTTTTTAATTTTTCGGTTGCCATAAGCCCTCCACTACACCTACTCACGCTGCCAGTCGCATTAACCTTTGTGACGCAGCCTCTTCAATGGCACTGGCTATCTGGGCGCTGACCGCATGCGCTACCGGGGGCGGGAAGGCGTTGCCAACTTGCCGATAGGCCGACGTTTTCTTGCCCGCAAAATGCCAGTCATCCGGAAATCCCTGAACGCGGGCACACATGCGCACGGTCAGGCGCGGCATACCCTCAAAGTCGGCGGCGGGCGCCTCGTTGGCCAGCCCACGCCCATCGACACCCAGCGCCGCCCACGCAGCTCGCGCCCGCGTCGGCCCCAGGTCGGGGCCACCATGCTTCTTGCTGCCACCCACCAAAGTGGGGGCGATGGCCCGCGCACCATCGCGCCAGGCATCTACACCCGTCCACCCATTAACGGCCATCAAATCATGCAGCAACGTCCCCACCGTCGGGGGCAGTTGCATGATTGGCGCGGGCCAGCGGAAGTAGGGTGTTAGCTCATGCCGCAGGGCCACGCAGACGACGCGTGGCCGCAATTGGCTCACACCAAAGTCTGCCGCATTGAAAAGGTGCCAATCAGACCAGTAGCCCAGGCTCTTGAGTTGCTGGCTGATGTGCTGGCGGTAATCGGCAAACACGTTGTCGAGCAACCCGCGCACGTTTTCCAGCATCACTGCTTGCGGGCGTACTTCATCGACCACCCGTAGGGCTTGGGGAAACATGTCACGCTCGTCGAGCGCGCCGAGTTGCTTGCCTGCCTTGGAAAACGGCGGACAGGGAACACCCCCTGCGACCAGATCCACGCCGAAATACGGCCGTGCATCAAACAGGCTCAAGTCGCCCTCGATAGCGTTCCAGCCAGGACGGTTCAAACGCAGCGTGGCGCAGGCAGCAGCATCGATTTCAACCAAGGCTTCGTGCTCGAAGCCGGAGCGCTCCAGACCAAGAGCCTGCCCTCCAGCACCAGCGCATAGTTCAATAGATTTCATGGGTGGTGACTGTATATTTCCACAGGCATGCTGTCAACAACAATCGCGCGCTGCTGCACTCAATCCACCTTCGCGCCAGCAGCTTTGACCACGGCCTGGTACTTGGCCAGTTCGCTTTTCATGAAGCTACCGAATTCCTCGGGCGTGGTGGGCACGGGCTCGGCCATCAGGTTGGCAAAGCGGGTCTGGGTTTCGGGGGCGCGTAGTGCTGCCACAAAGGCCTGGTTGAGCTTGGCAATCACGTCCTTGGGTGTACCCGCAGGTGCTACCAGGCCCCACCAGGTATCGATGGCAAAGCCCTTGAAGGTGTCGGCCACCGGCGGCACGTCGGGCAACGCGGGCGAGCGCGCCAGCGTGGTCACCGCCAGTGCCTTGAGCTTGCCCGAGCGGATGCCCGGCGCAGCCGTGGCCAGGTTGTCAAAGTTGAAGTCGACCTGCGCGCTTTGCAGTCCCAGTTGCGCCGG
>CAIPBW010000494.1 GCA_903863395.1 uncultured beta proteobacterium | reverse complement strand
TGCCCGACTTCGGCACGGCCGCCGCGTGCCGGGGGTGCGGTATAGGCCACGCTTGGGTCGGGGTTGGGCGCGGTCAGGTAGAACTCGATCTCGGGGGCCACCACCGGCGCGAGCCCTTGGGCCTGGTAGCGCGCCAGCACCCGCTTGAGCAGGGAGCGCGCGGCAAACACGCAGTGCTGGCCATCAAGCTCCACGCAGTCGTGGATAACTGTGGCGCGCGGCACGCTCGACCAGGGCGCAATGCGCAGCGTGCTGTAGTCGGGCACCAGCCGCACGTCGGGGTCGGAGTTGGGAAAGATCGGGTCGTAGGAGTAGTCGCCGGTGATGCACTGCATCGGGATCGCCTGGGCAATGCGCAGCTCGCCCCCGTCTGCAAATGCGCGTGCGGGCATGAGCTTGCCGCGCGGGTAGCCGGCCATGTCAGGGAAGATGCACTCCACCTCATGGATGCCATGCTGGTCAAAAAAAGCTTGCAGTGCCGCTCCGGGGGTGTGTTGCATAAGCAGGGCCTAACAAGGGGTCAATGGGGCTGGTGGTTTTCTTCGGACTTGGCTTCTTCGAGCAGCCACTGGCGAAAGGCCTGCACCGCAGGCCGGTTGCCAATCGCTTCGGGCGTGACCAGGTAGTACGCAAACCGCTGTCCGACCGTAATGTTAAACGGTGCCACCAGCCGCCCTTGCGCGATGGCGGTGGCCACCAGCGGTTTGGATGCCAGCGCAACGCCCAGCCCGTCCAGCGCCGCCACATAGGCCAGACCCGAGTCGCTGAAGTGCGGCCCGGCGCTGCTGTCCACGCCAGTAACGCCAGCTAGGCGCAGCCACTCTTCCCAGCTTGGGCCAACGCCACCACCGGCGTTGGCGTCGTCGTGCAGCAGCACCTGGTTGCGCATGTCCTGCGGCTCACGCAGCGGTGGGTCGGTGGCAAGCAGCCGGGGGCTGCACACGGCGATGTAGTCCGAGCCAAACATGCGGTCCACCTGGAAGCCGGGGTAGGCACCGCTGCCAAAGCGGATCACCACCATCGAGTCTTCCTGGCGCAGGTCCACCTTCTCGGGGGTAACCGTGGCGGCACCCTGATCGGTGTCGATGGCTTGCAGGGAGCGAATCACGTGCAGGTTGAGCGTGGGTTCCACCAGGGCAAAGCGGCGCAGGCGCGGCACCAGCCAGCGCGTGGCAAACGAGGGCGGCAAGACCACGATCAGGCGGCCACTGGCCACGCGTTCATGGGCGTTTTCTACCGCAGCGGCAAAGCACTCCAGCCCTTCACGCACCTTGGGCAGCATGGCTTCGCCCTGGGGCGTGAGTTCGAGTGCGCGCGTCAAGCGCCTAAACAGAACGATCTCCAGAAATTCTTCCAACTGCTTGATCTGGTGGCTCACTGCCGTGGGCGTAACGCACAGTTCAGTGGCGGCATTCTTGAAACTCAAGTGGCGTGCCGCCGCCTCAAAGGCGCGCAGCGCGTTGAGTGGAGGCAGGTGGTAGGGCATGGATGAGTTTTATTGAGGTGTCGGCTGAGAATTGATCGTTTGCTGCAGTGCAAGATCGCCGCTATCGTAGCACCGTGCTCTCGAAACGGGGGCGTTACAAAGAAAGTTGGGAAGTATGGAACACGGTGAAATGTCATCCAACAGCATCCAGGAACAGATTGAGCGCGCCCAGCGTCAGCGCACCAACGCCTTGGGTTTGCTGATCGCGGCGAGCTGGAAACAATGCAAGCAGCAGTTGAACTCGCAGCGCCTGAACCTGGCATCCGGTAATCCCCCAACGGCCAAGACGGCGTCCTGAACCCATCCAAAACACTTTACAGAAATTCAGAGGTTTGATATGAAAACAATTTTTAGCATCATGAGCTTTCTTGCAGGCGGCTTATCCTTGGCGATCGGCTTGCTGTTGATCGAACCGTTCCCCCTGAGCTCATCCAAGGTTATTGCCGGACTGGTGGCGGTAGCCGTCGGGCTGGCCTGTCTGTGGCTGGGCAAGGAAACCGCCACTGGCAGCGATCACTCCCACGTTTAACCTAGGTTCAAGCGGTTGCCAGCACCTGGACGGACAGGCCGCCCAGGTCGGCGCTGCGCTGCACCTGCAGCGTGAAGTGGTGCACCGCCGCAATGCGGCGCACGATTGACCAGCCTAGGCCACTGCCGTCCTCGGGGTTGCCGGGAACCCGGAAGAAGCGCTCCCCCAGGCGCGCCAGGTCGGCCTCGGAGAGTCCCGGCCCGCTGTCTTCCACGCACAGCGCGCTCTGCCCCTGGTGCGCCAGCACGCTCACCCGGATGCGCGCATGAGGCGGGCTGTAGCGCACGGCGTTGTCCACCAGATTGCGCACCAGTACCGAAAGTAGCGCCCGGTTG
>CAIPBW010000493.1 GCA_903863395.1 uncultured beta proteobacterium | reverse complement strand
TCGCGAGGCCGTCAGGCCGTGGCGATCCATGGCTTCATGCCTGCATGGACTGCCGCGTCGCTTCGCTCCTCGCAGTGACGAAGCCACGGTTCATGGTCCTTAGGCAGCTTCCCCCGCACGAAACAGGGGGGCCCGCAATGACGCGTTAAGTGGCACTGTGTTGATTCAACAATATCTTGTTCAGCGCCAGATTGACGTAGTAATTCCCGCGCCCCATTTTTTGCTTCACCAGGAACCCTGTCTGCGTGAGCGCATCCAGATAACGCGTGGCCGTCATGCGAGACACCTGCAAATCACGCTGCAAAAACTCGAACTTGGTATAGGGGTGGCTGAACAGGTTGTTGATCAAATCCTGGCTGTAAAACTTGTGCTGCTCGCGTATGCGGTGCTTGTAGTCCATCAGCGCCGCCAAATGCCCAAAATGTGGCGCTTTTGGGCGCATCGTCCTCGTCATGCCAAGAAAACTTTAATTTGTGAGCATGTCGGTTGGGCACAACCTAAATGAGACTTGGGCGGGCTGCGTGATCGCGCAGCCCCAAAGGCGGCTAGTTGTCCCAGTCGCCGCCGCCGCCCATGTCGGCGCTACCGGCGTCGTCCCAGGAGCTGGTGTCGTTGACGCCGAAGTTGGCGCCGCCCATGTCGGCATTGGTGTCCACCACGGGCGCATAGCCAGCATGGGTGTTGTCTTGCGTACCGGCTGATCCGTTGTGGTTGCCCATGAGGTTGCGGCCAATGGCCTCGGCGGCCATCACGCCTGCGCCCACGGCCAGGCCGGTGGCCACGCCGCCCATGATGCGCCCGCCCAGTCCGCTGCCTGTGGGCTGCGCATAGCCCTGCGGCGGGTAGCCTGCGGGCTGCATTGCGCCCGGGCCTGAACCAAAGGTTTGCGGTCCCGAGAGGCCATTGGGCGCGCCGTAGCTGGTGCCGTAAGGCGCTGGCGGCAGGCCCGCATCAGGCGCTTTTCTGCGAAACATGAAGTACCCCGCCACGATCACGCCACCGGCGAGCAACAGCGGCAAGGCCCAGGAGTTGCCGGTGTCGGCGTGGCTTGCTGCGGCGCTAGCGCCATAGGTGGTGGCTGGGGCCGGAACCGGAGCCACATGCTGCGGCGCTTTGGCTGCGAGCTGCTGGCGCAATTCGGTCACCGCTTGCGGCTTGGCAAAGGGCAGGCCGGGCGCAAACTGCTCGGCCGTGGCCAGCGCTTCACGTGCGCGATCGAGCTTGCCCTGGCGCGCAAACAATTCGGCTTGCACAAAGAAGGCCTTCGCGCTCTTGGGGTGGGCGACGAGCACCTGCTGCATCATCACCTGCGCCTCATCGAGCTTGCCAGCCTGGGCCGCGGAATAAACCTGGTTCAAGGTGGGCTCGGCCTGGGCGAAAGCCAGCGCGCTACCCGCCAGAGACGCAATCACGAGCCACTTGCCAAAACGCTTGAGCATGGATTGAAATTGCATGGATGCTTCCCTTTGGAAAAAATGAATACGCAACAGAGCAGCTATCTGGTGGCAAGGCCGGAGAATACAAGAGCACAGGGTAAACTTCAGGCCATGTGCCAACTTCTTGGAATGAACAGCCACCTGCCGGCCAGCCTGACCCTGAGTTTTAGCGGCTTCACCCAGCGCGGCGGCTGTACCGACCACCACGCCGACGGCTGGGGCATCGCATTCTTTGGCGCCGATGGCGACGCCCCCGGCAAGGGCGTGCGCTGCTACATCGACAGCGAGAGCGCGGCCACATCGCCGATTGCGCAAATGCTGTGCAGCTACCCGATCAAAAGCCACAACGTGGTAGCCCATGTGCGCAAGGCCACGGTGGGCGGCATCACGCTGGAAAACAGCCACCCCTTTGTGCGTGAGCTGTGGGGCCGCTACTGGGTGTTTGCCCACAACGGCGACCTGAAAGAATTTGCTCCCGCGCTGCACGGCAGTTTTCACCCGGTGGGCAACACCGACAGCGAGCTGGCGTTTTGTTGGCTGCTGCAGGAACTGTCCAAGTCGCACGCGGGCGTGCCCAGCGTGGCCGAACTTAGCCTGACGCTGCAAGAACTGGTGCCACGCATTGCCAAGCATGGCACTTTCAACTTTTTGCTCAGCAACGGCCAGGCGATGTGGACACACTGCAGCACCAAGCTGCACTACCTGGTGCGCCAATACCCGTTTGCCCAGGTGCAGCTCAAGGACGAGGACGTGCGTGTGGACCTGTCCGAACTCAACGGCCCCGACGACCGCCTGGTGATCGTGGTCACCGAGCCGCTCACCACCAACGAAGAGTGGATTGCCATCGCCCCGGGCGAACTCAAGGTGTTTGTCGACGGCAATCTGGTGGCTTGAAACCGATCAGCAGCAATTCGGCCAACTGGGAGCAGGCACGCCCCAACTAAATCTCGAGGTTGTCGATCAGGCGGGTGCTGCCCAGGCGCGCGGCGCCCAGCGCCACCAGCGCGTCGCCCGGTTGGGGCGGCTGCAGGTCGGCGCGGCGGCGCACGGTGAGGTAGTCCACCTGCCAACCGCGTGCGCGCAAGGCTTGGGCTGCCTGGTCTTCGAGTGCGGGCAAATCCGCCGTGAGGTTGGTGCTCGCTAGCGCGGCGTCGCCCAGGGCGCGCAGGGCGCGGGCGAGTTGCACCGCTTCGCTGCGCTGCGCCTCGGACAGATAGCCGTTGCGCGAACTCAGCGCCAACCCGTCGGCTGCGCGGCAGGTTTCGCCGCCCACCAGATCAATGGGCAGCGCAAACTGGCTGACCATCTGGCGCACCACCATGAGTTGCTGGTAGTCCTTCTTGCCAAACACCGCCACGCCTGCGGCCTTGCCCGTGAACACGGCCAGAAACAGCTTCATCACCACCGTGCACACGCCGGTAAAGAAGCCGGGGCGAAACTGCCCTTCGAGCAGGTCGGCCATGGCCGGGTCGGCCTGCACCTTGAAGGTTTGCGGCTGCGGATACAGGTCACGCTCGCGCGGGGCAAACAGCACGTCGCAACCAGCCTCTTGCAGTGCCTTGCAATCAGCGTCCCAGGTGCGCGGGTAGCTATCGAAATCCTCGTGCGGCAAAAACTGCAGGCGGTTGACAAAGATGCTTGCCACCGTGCAGTCGCCCAGTGGCTTGGCCTGGTGCACCAGGGCGATGTGGCCGGTGTGCAGGTTGCCCATGGTGGGCACGAAGGCGGGGCGTTGCGCGTGGGCCAGGGCCTGACGCAACTCGTCAATGGTGCGGACGATCAGCATGAGAAAAAATTCTGGGTGTGAGGCTTACCAGGCGTGCAGCGCGTCGTCCGGAAATTGGCCGCCCTTGACAGCAGCCACATAGGCGGCCATGGCGGCTTGCACGCTGCTCTGGCCGGTCATGAAATTGCGCACGAACTTGGGGTTCTTGCCCAGGTTGATGCCCAGCATGTCGTGCATCACCAGCACCTGCCCGGCCGTGCCCTTGCCCGCGCCAATGCCGATGGTGGCACAACGCGCCAGCGCGGCGGTGATCTGGGTTGCCAGTGCGGCGGGCACCATCTCCAGCACCATCATGGCGGCACCGGCATCCTGCAGGTCCAGGGCGTCGTGCTTGAGGCGCTCGATGCTGGCCGGGTCGCGCCCCTGCACCCGGTAACCGCCCAGGGCGTGCACCGATTGCGGCGTCAGCCCCAGGTGGGCGCACACCGGAATGCCGCGCTCCACCAGAAAACGCACGGTCTCGCAGGTCCAGCCGCCGCCTTCGAGCTTGACCATGTGGGCACCTGCCTGCAGCAGGGCGCTGGCGCTGCGTAGGGCTTGCTCGCGCGACTCGTGGTAACTGCCAAACGGCAGGTCGCCAATGATCCAGGCGGTGCCCTGCACCCGCCTCAGGCCGCGCACCACACTCTCGGTGTGGTAGCACATGGTTTCGAGCGTGACGCCTACGGTGCTGGCCAGGCCCTGGCAGACCATGCCGAGCGAGTCGCCCACCAGAATGCACTCCACCCCGGCGGCGTCGGCCACGGCGGCAAAGGTGGCGTCGTAGGCGGTGAGCATGGTGATTTTTTCGCCGCGCTCGCGCATGTCCTGCAGACGCGGCAGGCTCACCGGCTTGCGCTGCGGCTCGGGCGAGCTCGCAGGCAGGGTGCCGTAAGGCGTGCCCATGGTGGCGCCAGCGTGGTCGGGAGAAGAGTGCGTCATAAATGTCTTTCGTTGGCTTTTGCGGCAACGCCGGGCGATTCTATACGCCGCCAGAGGCTGCCCCAGCCGTGCTAGTACGCAAGCACAGAAATATCGAAACATGAATTGCGTAGACCGCAGACCTGTGGCCGCGTGATGACGAAGTGAGGGCGTGACGAAAGGCTGTCATTGCGAGGAGCGAAGCGACGCGGCAATCCATGCAGACACAAAGCCATGGATCGCCACGGCCTAACGGCCTCGCGCTGACGAGGGCAGGGGCCTTGCGCGCGCTTTCATCGATATCTCTGTGCCAGAGTACTAGGACACCATCACCATCGCTTCGAGCGCGTCGATGAACATGGCGGCTACGTCAAAGCCGGTCTGGTCGGTGATCTCGCGAAAGCAGGTTGGGCTGGTGACGTTGATCTCGGTGAGGTTCTCGCCAATCACGTCCAAGCCCACCAGCAGCAGGCCACGTTCGGCCAGCACCGGCCCGAGCGCCTCGGCAATGGTGCGGTCGGCGTCGCTGAGCGGCTGCGCCACGCCCTTGCCGCCGGCGGCCAGATTGCCGCGCACCTCGCCGCCCTGCGGAATGCGCGCCAGACAAAACGGCACCGCCGTGCCGCCGATTACCAGCACACGCTTGTCGCCCGCGCTGATGGCGGGCAGAAACTTCTGAACCATCACGGTTTGGGCACCGTCCTTGTTGAGTGTTTCGGAAATCGCACCCAGGTTGAGGCCGTCTTCGCGCACGCGAAAGATGCCCATGCCGCCCATGCCGTCGAGCGGCTTGAGGATGATGTCGTGGTGCTCGGCATGAAAACGCTTAATCGCCTGCGGGTCGCGCGTGACCAGCGTGGGGCCGATGAACTGCGGGAACTCCAGAATCGCCAGCTTTTCGGGGTGGTCGCGCAGCGCACGCGGTTTGTTGAACACCTTGGCACCTTCGCGCTCGGCCTGCTCGAGCAAGTGCGTGGCGTAGAAGAATTCGCTGTCAAACGGCGGGTCTTTGCGCATCACAATCGCGCCGAAATCCTTGAGCGCCATGCGCTCGGTTTTCTCGACTTCAAACCATGGGTCTTGCGCACCGGTGAGGCGGATGGCCTGCACGTCGGCCTGCACCGTGTTGCCACGCTCCCAGCCGATGTGCTGCGGCTCGCAGGCAAAAACGCGGTGGCCGCGCTTTTGCGCCTCGCGCATCATGGTGAAGGTGGTGTCCTTGTAGATCTTGAACGAAGCAAGCGGGTCGGCAACAAATAACAGGTCCATGGCTTAAGCACTCCAGGGTTTTATCGGGGCGGGGAGCCAAAGTGCGATTTGCCGATGCGCTGCACCAGCAGCGTGAGCGCTCCCGCAACCACCCCCCAAAACGCCGAGCCTACACCGGCGAGCACCACGCCGCTCAAGGTGATCAAAAAAGTGATGAGCGCGGCCTCGCGGTGAAACTCGTCCTTGAGCGCCGTAGCCAGCGCCGTGCCAATGGTGCCCAGGAGCGCCAGACCGGCGATGACGGCGATCAGTTCTTTGGGGAAGGCGGTGAGCGCGCCGGTGATGGCGCCACCAAAAATCCCGATCAGCACGTACAGCACGCCGCACGACACTGCCGCCGTGTAGCGGCGCTGCGGCTCGGGGTGGGCTTCGGCCCCCATGCAGATTGCCGCCGTGATGGCGGCCAGGTTGAGGGCAAACGCGCCAAACGGGGCCAACACCAGGGTGGCCACGCCGGTAAGCGTGATGATTTTGGAGACCGGGATGCCGCCATCGCCCCCGTTGGCGCGCTGGTCGCCAAAACCGGCGGCCTGAATCGTCGCCACGCCCGGCAGGTTTTGCGAGGCCATGGTCACGATGAACAGCGGCAGCGCCACACTTACCGCCGCACTCCAGGTAAAGCGCGGCGCGGTGAACACCGGCACGGCCAGCTCCAAGCGCACGCCCGGCCCGGAAAAACCCGCCGTGAAGGCCACAAAAACGATGGCTGCCAACAGGGTCAGCGGTACCGCATAGCGCGCGGCAAAGCGCTTGCCCAGCACATAGGTTGCCAGCATCAGCAGCACCAGCGCCAGATTGGACTGGGCCGCCACAAACGCCTGCAGCCCAAAGCGCGTGAGCACACCGGCGAGCAGGCCCGAGGCAATGGCGATGGGCAGGTGATTCATGACGCGCTCAAACCAGCCGGTGGCACCGCACAGCGTGATGAACGCAGCGCACAGCATGAATGCGCCCACGGCCTCGGCCATCGAAAAGCCGCCAGCCAGTCCGGCCGTTGCCAGCACTGCCGCGCCCGGCGTGCTCCAGGCCACCATCACCGGTTTGCGCAGGATCAGCGAAGGAATGGCGGTGCACAGCCCCATGCCCCAGCCCAGCGCCCACATCCACGAAGTAATCTGCTCGGTACTGGCACCAAATGCCAACGCCGCCTGGAACACAATGGCCACCGAACTGGTAAAGCCCACCAGCACCGCCACAAAACCGGCGGTGAAGGCACTGGGGGAGAGATCTTTGAAGAACCGCATCAGCCCGGCCAGGATGCCACCATGCGCTCAAATGCCTGCCGTGCAACCGGGCGGCTGTACAGATACCCCTGCAGCAGATTGCAGCGGTGCACGGTGCTGAGGAAGTAGCGCTGCGCAACGGTTTCCACGCCTTCAGCCACCACCTTGAGCCGCAAGCTGTGGGCCAGATTGATAATGGCCGCACAGATCACCACATTGTTCTCGTCCGACTCGATGTGGGTCACAAAGGATCGGTCAATCTTGAGCTGATCCAGCGGCAAGCGGCTGAGGTAGGCCAGCGACGAGTAGCCGGTACCGAAGTCATCCAGCGAGAAACCGATGCCAATGGCCTTGAGCTTGTGCATCAGGGCCACGATCTGCTCGAAGTCACCGGCAAACAGGCTCTCGGTCAGCTCCAGCTTGAGGCGCAACGGGTTGGCACCGGTACGCTCCAGGGTAGCGAGCACCTGCTCTGCAAAGTCGGCGGCCATGAACTGTTGGGCGCTGACGTTCACCGCCACGCTCAGAGCTGCCATTGCGGGGTCGGTAGCCCACAGGGCCAGATGCTCGCAGGCGTTTTCCAGAACCCAGGCTCCCAGGGGAAGAATGAGCCCGGTGCGCTCGGCATGGGGAATGAATTCCACCGGGGAGACCATGCCGCGCGTGGGATGGTTCCAGCGAACCAGCGCTTCGGCACCCTCGATCAGGCCGTTTTCGCCATTGACCTGTGGCTGGTAATAGAGTTCGAGTTGCCCGCCCTGAATCGCCGCGCGCAGGTCTTCACTGAGTTGGGCATGGGCAACGGCGGCAGACTCCATCTGGGGATCAAAGAAGGCAAACCGGTTGCCCCCGCCCTGCTTGGCCTGGTGCACGGCGAGATTGGCCTGACGCAGAACATCGGCCAGCGGCGTTTCCTCCCCCTTGAACAAGGTCGCCCCAACACTGCCGCTGCAATGAAAATCAGACCCAAGCAGTGTGTAGGGCTGGCGCAGCACCTGCAGTATCCGGTTGCAATGCCGCTCCAGTGCGCTGGCAACTTCGGGCACCGTGCCGCCTTCAACGCAAGAGAGTATGACCACGTATTCGTCGCCACCGAGTCGGGCCACCGTATCGGCGGGGGCCGCCAGGGAATGCAGGCGACGCGCCACCTGAATCAGCAACTGGTCGCCGCTGGCGTGCCCACGCGCATCGTTGAGCGATTTGAAGTTGTCCAGATCAATGAGCAACACAGCACCGTAGTCGCCCGAATGTGCATTGGCCGTCATGGCCTGCTGCAAGCGGCCGCGCAACAAGGTGCGGTTCGGAAGGTCGGTGAGCTGGTCAAAGAAGGCCAGACGCCGAATTCTTTCCTGCGCCTGCTTGCGCTCCGAGATGTCTACATAGGTCCCGATGTAGTGGGTCACCGCGTCCGCTGCATCCTTGACCGCCGAAATGGTCAGCCACTTGGGAACCTCCTCGCCGGTGGCGCTCTTGCTCCAGAGTTCTCCCTGCCAGAAGCCGTTGCGCCGCAGGGTGTCCCACATTTCTTGGTAGAACGCCTGGTCGTGGCGTCCCGACTGCAGAACGCGCGTTGACTGCCCGTGCACCTCCTGTGCACTCAACCCGGTTGCGGATAGAAATGCCGCATTGGCACGCAAGATCACGCCCTTGGCGTCGGTCACGATGGTACTTTGCTGTGACTCAAACGCAGTGGCGGCAATACTCAACTCCATCTGGCTGAGTTGCAAGGCGCGGGTTCGCTCCTCCACCCGCTGGTCGAGTTCGCGGTTGGCAGTTTCGAGCTGCGCTTCCTGGGCGCTCAGTAACTTCTGGGCGTGCCGCACGACCAGCAGCAGCATCAGGTACAGCGAGCACAGCACAATCGCCACGTTGGGCGCGGCCTGCCATAGCGAGCGATCGATATGTTCGATCAGATTGGTGACATCGTGGTATTGCTCGAACACAGCAACCACTCGGCCGCCTTCAATGATGGGGACATAGCTTGCCACCATGTCCACTTCGTTTCGGACCCCTTCAAAGGCGCTGAACTGGTTGCGGTGCTCCAGTGTGCTGGCCACCCGCCCTTGACTGGCTGCAATGAAACCTTCATTGCGGCTCTTGTCTTCGCCGATTTGCTTTACCTCGGTCGAAAACACGGTAAGGCCCGACAGGCTGTAGATCTTGACCTTGGCAACGTCGGAGCCTTGAATAAGCGGCTTGAGGATGTCACGCAACTGCTCAATCTCGGGCAGGCGCTGCAACTGCGCTGGAGACTTGTCGTTGGCATTCCGTATGAGATGCTGTACTTCCCGCTGCAACAATTTTCCGAGCAAATGCGTGGTGTCAACATTATTGTCCTCAGCCAGACGCTCCATTTGCGCTATTTCCTGGTGCCTGACCAGGTAAGTCAATGAAGCGCCTGTCGCCAACAATAACGCCAGCGAAACCGGCGAAAAATAACGCAAGAGTTTGAACGCACGCATCTCAAATCTCTATCTTCGACCCCAATTCCACGACGGCGTTGTTGGGCAAGCCTAGGAAGTCGGCGGCACCGCTGGCGTTGTGGTGCATCTGGGCGAACAGTTTTTCGCGCCATTGCGCCATGCCGGCGTTGATGGTGGGCACGACGGTGTCGCGCGACAGGAAGTAACTGGTGGACATGGGATCGAGATCGCAGCCCCGACCCTTGATCTGCTGCAAGGCCTTGGGGATATTGGGGTCGTTCTTGAAGCCGTAGTTGATGATCACCTGCCAGCAATCGTGTCCCAGCGAGTCGATCTCCAGACGCTTGTCCAGACCGATCCAGGGCACCTCCTGGTTGCGCACCGTCACAAACAGGTTGTTGGTGTGCAGCACCTTGTTGTGCTTGAGGTTGTGCAGCATGGCGTTGGGCACGGTGCCCACCTCGGCCGTGAGGAACACCGCCGTGCCATCCACGCGTGCGGGCGGGCTCACAAACACCGCTTCGAGGAAGCTGGTGAGGTCGATCGCATCGGCGCGCAGCTTCTCATTGAGCAGACGCCTGCCGTCCTTCCAGGTCAGCATCAGGGTGAACACGGCCGCGCCGATGGCCAGCGGGAACCAGCCACCTTCAAACAGCTTGAGCAGGTTGGAGGCCCAGAACGCGAAATCGACCGCAAAGAAAAATGCCGTGGCACCGATGCACAACCACAGCGGGTAATGCCAGGCGTAACGGATGACAAAGAACGTCAGCACGGTGGTGATCAGCATGTCGGTACATACCGCAATGCCGTAGGCGGCGGCCAGGTTGCTTGATGACTTGAACATCACCACCGCCAGCACAATCGCCACAAACAAGCCCCAGTTGACAAAGGGCAGATAGATTTGCCCGGTGTCCTTGACGCTGGTGTGCAGCACCATCAGGCGTGGCAGGTAGCCCAACTGGATGATCTGCTTGGTGACTGAAAACGCGCCCGAAATCAGGGCCTGCGACGCAATCACCGTGGCCATGGTGGCCAGGCCCACCAGCGGCACCAGCGCCCAGTCCGGTGCCATCATGAAGAATGGGTTTTTGACGGCGCTGGGGTCGTCGAGCAGCAAGGCACCCTGGCCAAAATAGTTCAGCGTGAGTGCAGGCATGACGATGCAAAACCAGGCCACGCGGATGGGCTTTTTGCCAAAGTGCCCCATGTCGGCGTACAAGGCTTCGCCGCCGGTCACGCACAACACCACGGCACCCAGGATGATGAAGGCCGTGCCGGGCTGGTTCCAGATAAAGCCCAGTGCGTAATGCGGGCTGATGGCGCGCAAGATGGTGGGGTTGTCAGCAATATGCACCACGCCCAGAACGGCAATGCAGGCAAACCAGACCAAGGTGATGGGCCCAAAAAATATGCCAATGCCGCTGGTGCCGCGCTTTTGCACAATGAACAGCCCCAGCAACACCACCAGGGTGATGGGTATCACAAAGCGGTGCAGTGCAGGGGAGACGACCTCCATACCTTCCACCGCCGAGAGCACCGAGATAGCCGGCGTAATGACCCCGTCGCCATAAAACAAACAGGTGCCAAACACGCCCACCAGCAGCAGCACCCGGCGCAGGCGCGGGCGGTCCTTGACCGATTGCGAGGCCAGTGCAAGCATTGCCACCAGGCCGCCCTCGCCGTGGTTGTCGGCGCGTAAGACCAGGGTCACGTACTTGAGCGAGACGATGATGGTCAGGGTCCAGAAGAAGATGGACAGGATGCCAAAGACGTTTTCCCGCGTAAACGGAACATGGCCGGAGCCAAAAACTTCCTTCATCGCATACAGGACGCTGGTTCCGATGTCGCCGTAAACCACACCAATGGCACCGAGCGTGAGTGCTGCGAGAGACGATTTGGTTGCTGACACAAAATTAACCCGCCTCAGGTGGGGCGGGTTCCGTTCCATGGGGGACCGCTATTTTGCGCCTGCAGCACCACGCAATGGCACCGGGCGAAGGGAATATTCAGCATTTTTTGTCAATGTTGCAGCGCGGCAACTCCAAGACCGTCAGCCTGCCGTCAGGCGTGGTGTTCGGCCTCGGGGTCGGTGGCTTCAAGTTCGTAGCTTGCCGCCAGCATGGCCAGGCGGGCCACCACGCCGTACATATAGAAGCGGTTGGGCGCGCTGGCGCCCGGGCGCATGCCGGGTTGCGGCAGGTGCGTGCTCTCGGCAAAGGCCAGCGGCACGTAGCTTGATCCCGGTGCGTTGAGGTTTTCGTCCTGGCCGCGCTCGGCGTGCATACGGTAAAAACCGCCCACCACGTAGCGGTCCATCAAATACACCACTGGCTCGGCCACTGCGTCCTTCATGCGCTCGTGGGTGAGCACGCCTTCCTGAAACACAATGCCTTGCACAGCATTGGTGTGCAAGGCACCGCCCGCGCCGAGTTGCTGCTGGCGCAGGGCCTCCACTTCCTTGGCATCGCGCACCGACATCAGGCCCATGCCGTTGTCGTCGTTTTCGGCCTTGATCACCACAAACGGCTTTTCCTTGATGCCGTATTCCTTGTATTTCTTCTTGATCTTGGAAAGCATGGAGTCCACGCCGCTGCAGAGCGCCTGTGCGCCGCTGGCACTGGCGCAATCGATCTCGCCCGCCTTTTCAAACATCGGATTGATCAGCCAGGGGTCGGCGCCAATGAGTTTGCCAAAGCGCTTGGCTACTTCTTCGTAACACTTGAAGTGCGTGCTGTTGCGCCGCACCGACCAACCCGCATGCAGTGGCGGAAGCAGGTACTGCTCGTGCAGGTCTTCCAGAATGCCCGGAATGCCGCTGCTCAGGTCGTTGTTGAGCAAAATCGTACAGGGGTCGAAATGCTTGACCACCAGACGCCCCTTGGCGCGCACCACGGGTTCGAGCACGATGCTTTCACCCCCGGGCAGCGCCACGCTGGTGCTGTGCTTGACGTCGGCGCTGATCGATCCAAAGCGGACATTGAGGCCCGCCATGTGGAAGATGCGGCGCAACTGCGCCAGACTGCTCAAATACTGCTCGTTGTCCAGGTCGTTTTCCGGTATCACCAACAGGTTGCGCGCCTCGGGGCAGATTTTTTCGATCGATGCCATCGCCGCCTGCACGGCCAGCGGCAGCATGCTTGGTGCCAGGTTGTTCCAGCTATCGGGAAACAGGTTGGTGGCTACCGGTGCGAGCTTGAAGCCGGCGTTGCGCACATCAACTGCGCTGTAAAACGGCGGTGTGTGCTCCATCCACTCCAGGCGAAACCAGCGCTCGATTGCAGGCATGGAGTCGAGCAGGCGTTGCTCCAACTCATTGATCGGGCCGGTGAGCGCAGTCACAAGATGGGGAACCATTGATTTAACTCCTTACTTCCCCGTCGCCCAGCACAACGTACTTGAGCGAGGTCAGTCCTTCAATGCCGACTGGCCCACGGGCGTGAAATTTGTCGGTCGAGATGCCGATTTCGGCACCCAGACCGTACTCAAACCCATCGGCAAAACGGGTGCTGGTGTTGACCATGACGCTGGCCGAATCGACCTCGCGCACGAAGCGCTGGGCATGCATGTGGTCGGTGGTCAGAATGGCGTCGGTGTGGTGGCTGCTGTACTGATTGATATGGGCAATGGCTTCAGAGAGCCCGTCCACCACCTTGATGCTGATGATGGGTGCCAGGTATTCCTCGTACCAGTCGGCCTCGGTGGCGCTCACCAGCTTGGCCCCGGCAAGCGGCTGCAGCAGCGCCTGCGCCTGCGGGCAGACGCGCATTTCCACGCCCTTGTCGGCAAAGATGCGGCCAATTAGTGGCAAAAATGTGGCGGCCACGCCGCGTGCCACCAGCAAGCCTTCGGCGGCGTTGCAGGGGCTGTATTTTTGGGTCTTGGCGTTGTCGGCCACGGTAACCGCCATCGCCAGATCGCAGGGGTCGTCCACATAGACATGGCAGTTGCCGTCGAGGTGTTTGATCACCGGCACCCGGGCGTCGCGGCTGATGCGCTCGATCAGGCCCTTGCCGCCGCGCGGGATGATCACGTCCACATACTGCGGCATGGTGATGAGCGCTCCCACCATCTCGCGGTCGGTAATCTGCACCAGTTGCACCGCCTCGGCGGGCAGACCTGCCTCCACCAGCGCCTGCTGCACCAGGCGCGCGAGCGCCTGGTTGGACGCAATGGCTTCGGAGCCACCGCGCAGAATGCAGGCGTTGCCGCTTTTGATCGACAGGCTGGCGGCCTCAATCGTTACATTCGGGCGGCTCTCGAAAATCATGCCAAACACGCCAATGGGTACGCGCATCTGACCAACCCGGATTCCGCTGGGCTGCTGCTTCATGCCGATGATCTCGCCAATCACGTCGGGCATGGCCGCAAGTTGCTCGCACCCCAGGGCACAGGTCTCAATCACCTGCGGCGTGAGCTTGAGCCTGTCCACCATGGGAGCGGCCAGGCCCGCTGCCTGGGCACGCGCAATATCCAGGGCGTTGTCGACCGCAAGCTGCGCAACATTGGCGCGCAGCAGTTGGGTCAGGGTCCGAAGCGCCTTGTTCTTGGTGGCAGTGGGCGCACGTGCCATCAGCGCCGAAGCCGCCTTGGCCTGCGCGCCCAGCAATTGGGCGTACTCACCCACGGGCAGGTCATTCATGCGACGCACCTCCGCGACCGGACGGGCGCTGCACGTCTGGACAATGGTGGATGTGGTTGGCTGATTTCATGGTGTCTGCCTGCATATGCAGGCACGGAGTGTGTGCAATCAGATTCTATGCGTGCCCGGCACGCCAAAGCTGTAACCCATTGCAACTTGGCAACAGCACCCGCAACGCAAGTGCCCGGGCCTGGCCCCCAAACGCCACCGCATGGAAGCCGTATGCGGCGAACAGAAAAGTTATCTGCCGCCAAACCAAGCTAACTAGTTGATTTTGTTGAGTATTTTTCCTGCAGCCCGGATTTGCCGCCTGAAAAAAATGTACTTGCGATGGGTGGCTATCACCCATTGATCCGGCACTGGCTCCGGCAAAACTGCACCAAGCCCTTGATTCCATTGACGTTTTCTGATTCAACGCAGAGTTGGCATGGGCTATGCGTTAAGTCTTACAACTGAATCAACCGCACTTAAGGAGAAATATCATGACTGCAACACTTCACACCGCCGGCACATTGGC
>CAIPBW010000492.1 GCA_903863395.1 uncultured beta proteobacterium | reverse complement strand
GGCGATGAACGCGACGGTGGAAAAAGCATTGATCTCGAAACTGAGAACACTCTCGCCGCAGCAGGTGGCAGAGGTGGAAGACTTTGTTGAATTCCTGGCTGCCAAATCAAGGAAGCACGCCGCTCTGGATCGGCTACTGGCAATTGCACCGGCGCTCGAGGCTGCTGGCATCGCTCCCATGACCGAGGATGAAATAGCCGCCGAAGTGAAGGCCGCGCGCGCGCAATACCGGGCGTGAGACCTGGCGAAGGTTGTGTGTGCGGATCGTACTTGATACCAACGTAGTCTTGTCGGCGCTGCTGTGGCGCGGCACGCCTTACCGATTGCTGGATGCGATCCGGCTACGTGGCGAGATCCGGCTTATCACCAGCCCGGCACTGCTCAGTGAACTGGCCGACGTGCTTTCCCGTGCGTCGCTCGCCCAGCGACTCACGGTCGCGTGTTGAACGTCCTGGAGGGAAGGCAGCTTGAATCCGTTCATGTCGCCGTCTGGACATGCAGCGATACTTGCTCCGGCCCCAAGAATCACAACATGGGGATTCTGGATGCAGTTTTTTTACGTCGAACCGTGGAAGTTTGGGCATTGGTGGCCTGCCGTTGGCGCTCCGTTTGAGCAAGGAGGTAGGACTTACAGCGCTTGCATAAGCGATTGCCCGATTGGCGTAGACAGAACCACGAGGCCGATAACATTCACGAGTGCGGTTGCCCAGAAAACCTGCCTGAACTCTTGCTTTGTGGATTTGTGGCGAAGGAGCTGCTGTGCCAGAAGTGCGCCTGGCCATCCACCTGCGAGTGCCAGCACGTGCAGAGTGCTCTCGGGGGTACGCCACGAGCCAGTAGTTGCGGCGGACTTGTCTGTGGCGTAGGCGATGAAGGTTGCTGCGCTCAGCGCAAGATATAAACCCGCGACCCAGAGAGGCACCTTCCATACCGCTGCGACAACCACATAGACAACGAGAAACGCAGGAATGGCAAACAGTGTGGCGGTACCCCACTGCGCTCGACTGGCGCGCCCGGTCTGTCTGTCTGGGCGACGCACTTGGCTCTTGTGGACGTTTCGTGCCCGCTTGCCCTTGGGACCAAGTTCGACCTCGAACGTGAGAGTTTGATTCAGCTGCGGACGATCGCTCCCGCGTGGCCATGCGGAGATATGTACAAAGATTGGTTCACCGCCTTGGCTCGACTCGATACGTCCGAAGCCGCGTTCATCGTTCCAGGAAGTGAGAGTGCCTTCGAAGCGCATGAGTGATGAAATATGTTGTGTGAGGCCCACCGTAATGTAGACCAAAATACTTGCGGGATCACGATGCATGAGCTCAGAATGATTCGCTGCAGAACGCCATTCGCAATGAGGCGAAGTGCTCTGGCGTATAGGTATGTGTCAATAGTTTGGGCGTCCGCTTACGCTTCGGCTTAGTCTATGCGACTAATCGCGTCGGTCGATGCGTTAGCCCTAGCCCACGCGGCCGCAGCCGATTGGATCGTGTCCGGCGATGTCGACCTGCTCTCAATGGGAAGCCATCAAGGAATTCCGATCATTACAGCCGCGCACGCGGCGCGCCAGATTGTCGGATGAACCAAGGGCAGCAGCGCGGCCCTTTCTGATTGCAGCTGCCCGCCCAAAACAGTGGCTACTTCGCCGCCACCAACTCGGCAAGCGCGACACCGGCTGCCACTGCTTGCGCGTCGTCGGCAAAAGATTCGAGCTGGGCTTGCAAATCGGTCAGGGCCGCAGCGCCTTTTTCTTGCAATTGGGCAATGCTTTGGGCTGCGGTTTTGGGGTTGTCAAAGCCGCGGCTTTGCAGCAGGGTCTTGCCGGAGGTGTCGGCGAGCTTGAAGTAGAACTTGCCGTCTTTTTCGCGGTACTGTTTGAACGTGGCCCCGGCGGCTTTGGTGGCCTTGCCTTGCTTGGGTGCTGCCACGGCCTGCAGGGGGCGCAGGCCGACGGCGTGGCGCAGCGTGGCCATGAAGGGCGTGGCAATGGCGCGCGCCTTGGCGGCACCGGCGTGCAGGATCGCCTCGATCTGCGCCGGGTCGTCGATCAGCGTCTGGTAGCGTGCGCGCATGGGCGCGATCTCGCGGTCAATGCGCTCGAGCAGCATGTGCTTGGCCTCGCCCCAGGCAATGCCGGCGGCGTAGGCTTGGGCGAGTGCCGTGGTTTCTTCGGCACTGGCAAAGGCCTGGTAAATCTGGAACAGGGCCGAGCCCTCGGTGTCTTTGGGTTCGCCCGGCAGGCGCGAGTCGGTAACGATGCCGGCGATGAGCTTTTGCAGTTGCGCGCGCGAGGCAAACAGCGGGATGGCGTTGTCGTAGCTCTTGCTCATCTTGCGCCCATCGAGCCCCGGCAGGGTGGCCACCGACTCCTCGATGGCAGCCTGCGGCGGCACAAAGTGGTTGCCGTAGCGGTGGTTGAAACTGTGCGCCATGTCGCGCGCCATCTCGATGTGCTGCACCTGGTCGCGCCCCACCGGTACCTGGTGGGCGTTGAACATCAGAATGTCGGCGCCCATGAGCAGCGGGTACATGAACAGGCCCATGTTGATGTCGCTATCGGGCTCTTGCGCGGCGGCCAGATTCTTGTCCACGGCGGCCTTGTAGGCATGGGCGCGGTTGAGCACGCCCTTGCCGGTAACGCAGGTCAGGAACCAGGTGAGCTCGGGAATTTCGGGGATGTCGGACTGGCGGTAAAAGACCACGCGCTCGGGGTCGAGCCCGGCGGCCAGCCAGCTTGCGGCAATTTCCAGCGTGGAGCGCTGGATGCGTGCGGGCTCGTCGGTCTTGATGAGCGCATGGTAGTCGGCCAGAAAGTAGAAACTCTCCACACCGGGCTGGAAGCTGGCGCGTACCGAGGGGCGGATCGAGCCGACGTAGTTGCCAAGGTGGGGGGTGCCCGACGTGGTGATGCCGGTAAGAAAGCGAACGGGAGTCATGGATAAAGCGTCAGGTTTAATGAGCCAGCATGGCCAGTGGGGTCAGCACCAGGTCCAGCAGGCCGTAGGTGAGCGCCATCACCGGCTGCATCCACAGGCCGTTGACGACGTTGCTGATGACCAGCGCCATGGTGATAAAAAATCCCCACGGCTCGATGCGCGACACCAGATAAGCCTGGCGGTAGGGCAGCAGCCCCACCAGGATGCGTCCGCCATCAAGCGGCGGCAGCGGAAACAGGTTGAAGGCAAATAGTGCCACGTTGACGCTCACGCCGCCTTGGCACATCTTCAAAAAGAACGGCTCAGTCACGCCCAGCATCTGCAGCAGGTACAGCAGCGCACCCCAGACCAGCGCCTGGGCCAGGTTGACAGCAGGGCCAGCCAGCGCCACCCAGACCATGTCGCGCTTGGGGTTGCGCAGCTTGTCAAAGCGCACCGGCACCGGCTTGGCCGCGCCGAACAGGATCGGGCTGGACAAGGCAATCAGCAACAGCGGCAGCACGATGGTGCCAAACAGGTCGATGTGCTTGAACGGGTTGAGCGAAACGCGCCCCAGCATCCAGGCGGTGTTGTCGCCAAAATGGCGTGCTGCATAGCCGTGCGCGGCCTCGTGCACGGTGATCGCAAAGATCACCGGCAAGGCGTACAGGGCAATGGTTTGAATCAGAAGGGCTAGGTCCACGGGCCCGATTGTCTCAGACTGCAGCGGCAGAAGTTTTTACAGACCGAGCCGCGACAGCTCGCCGCGCCCCTGGCGCAGCACCTGGGGCTCGGGATCGGTCAGGTCCACGATGGTGGTGGGCTCCTGGGCGCAGGCACCGGCATCCACTACAGCCGCCACCTGGTGCTCGAAGCGGTCGCGGATTTCCTGCGGGTCGTTCATCGGCTCGGTTTCGCCCGGCGCGATCAGGGTGGTGGCCAGAAACGGCGCCCCGTGCAGTTCCAGCAGCGCTTGCAGCGTCTTGTGCTCGGGCAGGCGCAGCCCGATGGTCTTGCGCGAGGGGTGGCTCAAGCGCCGGGGCACTTCCTTGCTGGCTTCCAGAATAAAGGTGAAGGGGCCGGGCGTGGCGGACTTGAGCAGCCGGTACTGGCGGTTGTCCACGCGGGCGTAGTTGGCCAGCTCGCTCAGGTCGCGGCAAAGCAGGGTGAGGTGGTGCTTGTCGTCAATGCCGCGAATGCGGCGCAGGCTGTCGGCAGCGGCCTTGTCGTCAAGGTGGCACACCAGCGCGTAGCTCGAGTCGGTGGGCACGGCCAGAACGCCGCCCTTGTCCAGCAGCGCCACGGCCTGCTTCAAGAGGCGAACCTGGGGGTTGTCGGGGTGAACCTCAAAGTACTGTGCCATGCCGCCATGCTATTGAATACGCGAAGCCAGTGTGTCCCACACGGGCACCAGGTTCTGCGGCAGTGGGGGCAGGGTGCCGAGCTCGGTGTGGCTCTCGTTGGGGCTATGGAAGTCACTGCCGCGCGAGGCCGCCAGGCCGAATTCGCGCGCCGTGTCGGCATAGGTGAGGTACTCGGCTGCCGAGTGGCTGCCGGTGACCACTTCCACGCCCAGGCCGCCGTGGGCCTTGAATTCGCTGAACAAGGCGAACTCTTCGTTGGGTGAGAACTTGTAGCGCGCCGGGTGCGCAATTACGGCCATGCCGCCCGCACCGGTAATCCAGGTGACGGCGTCGCGCAGCGAAGCCCAGCGGTGCGGCACATAGCCGGGCTTGCCTTCGGTCAGGAACTTGCGGAACACCTCATTGGTTTCGCGGCACACGCCGCTTTCCACCAGAAAGCGGGCGAAGTGGGTGCGCGAAATCAGCTCCGGGTTGCCCACGAACTTGAGTGCGCCTTCATATGCGCCACGGATGCCCACGCGTGCGAGTTGCTCCGACATTTCCATGGCACGCTGCCCGCGCCCGCCCCGGGTCTGGCGCAGGCCCTGGCGCAGGGCGGCGTTTTCGGGGTCAAACCCCAGGCCGACGATGTGCACCGTCTGGCCGGCAAAGCTGACCGAGATTTCGGTGCCGGTGAGGTAGCCCATGCCATGCGCCTTGGCCGCAGTGGCGGCGCGCGCCTGGCCCGAAACTTCGTCGTGGTCGGTCAGCGCCCAGATCTGCACCCCGTTGGCGCTGGCGCGCTCAGCCAGTTCCTCGGGCGTGAGGGTGCCGTCTGAAACCACCGAGTGGCAATGAAGATCTGCGTTGATGCTGCTAGTCACACGCCCATTTTAGGTGCTGGGCGCGCTGCGGTGCTGACGCCAAGGTTGCAGTACCTGCGTGCTCAGAAATCCGGCGCGCAGGTGAAGTGCAGATCGCGTCCGTCCAGCGGGTGGGCAAAGCCGAGCGCACAGGCGTGCAGCAGCAGTCGCGTGGCGCGTGCCTGCACTTCCGCCGGGGCGTAGAGCGCGTCGCCCAGGATCGGGTGGCCAATGGCTTGCAGGTGCACGCGCAACTGGTGCGTGCGGCCAGTGAGCGGCTCCAATTCCACGCGGCTGGTGTTGCGCGTGGCGTCGTAGCTCTGCAGGCGCAAGCGTGTGGTGCTGGGCTGGCCACCCTCTGCCGCCACCACGCGCCGTGGGCGCTGCGGCCAGTCCAGCGCAATCGGCAAATCAATGTTGCGCCAGCCCTGCGCGGGGCACTGCACCAAGCCATCGACCTCGGCCCCATACGCCTTGTGTACCTGGCGCTGGGCAAAGGCCGCACTCAGGGCGCGCTGCGCGGCGGCACCGCGCGCCATCACGATCAGGCCCGAGGTGGACATGTCCAGGCGGTGCACCACCAGCGCGTCGGCAAACTGCGCTTGTACACGCGCGCTCAGGCAGTCCTGCTTGTCGGGCCCGCGCCCGGGAACGGCCAGCAGTTCGGGCGGCTTGTTGAGCACTACCAGCGTTTCATCAACGTACACCACGTCGATGCGCGCGTTCGCGCGGCTGGCCTCACTGCTCATCGTCGCGGCTGACCAGGCGCTGCACCGTTTCGCACAGTTCGTTGACGTCGTTGGGCTTGTAGATCAGCGCATCGGCCCCGGCGGAGCGGGCGCTGCGCTCCAACTCGGGCGTCACGTAGCCCGAGGCCAGCGCCACCGGCAGGTCGGCGCGGATCGCCTTGGCGTCGCGCAGCAAGTCCAGGCCGCTGTAGCCCGGCATGTTGTAGTCGGTCACCAGCAGGTCAAAGTCGGCCGGGTGTTCCTGCAGCGCGGCGCGTGCCTCCTGCGGGTTGGTGAAGGTGGTGACGGCAAAGCCCTTGCGCTTGAGCACGCGATCAACCAGAAACACCAGTGCCTGGTCGTCGTCCACGTACATCACGCGCCGCCCCTTGCCGTCCACCATGGGAGTGGGTGCGTTCTCTGCTGCAGCGGCCTGCGCTGCTTCCTCGGTCGGTGGGAAGTACAGGGTAAAGACACTGCCCACACCGGGCGTGCTTTGCACGTTGACTGCGCCCTGGTGCGTCTGCATGATGCCGTGCACCACCGACAGGCCAAGGCCCGTGCCCTGGCCGACCTGGCGCGTGGTGAAAAACGGCTCAAAGATGCGGGTCAAGGTGTCGGGGGCAATGCCCGCACCGTTGTCGCTGACGGTGAGCGTGACGTAGCGCGCCGCACGCAAGCCAATGCGCCCGGCCAACGCTGCACCGACGTCGCCGCTGGCGAGCTCAATCCGCACCACGCCTTTGCGCATGCCGATAGCCAGAATCGCATTGGTGCACAGGTTGAGCAGCGCCTGCTCGACCTGGGTGGCATCGGCCAGCACGGCCAACTGGTCATCACAGATGATCACTTGCAACTCCACCGACGGCGGCAGCGTGACCTTGGCCAGGCGCGCAGTTTCGTGCACCACTTCGCCCAGGTGCATCGCTATGCGCTTGGGTGCTTCGTTGCGGCTGAAGGTCAGGATCTGGCGCACCAGGTCGCGCGCGCGCCGACCGGCCTTGTCAATCTCCTGCAGGCTGGTCAGTGCCGGTGAGGCGTGGGCGAGGTCCTGCTTGGCCAGATCGACATTGCCCAGGATGGCACTCAGGATGTTGTTGAAATCGTGCGCGATGCCGCCGGCCATGGTGCCCATGGCTTGCATCTTTTGCGACTCGCGCAACTGCGTCTCCAGCGCCAGGCGTTGCGTCTCGGCCTGCTTGCGCGCCGTCAGGTCGCGGGCAAAGATGGTGGTGCTGGGCGCTTGCGTGGCCGAGCGCTCGCGCCGGCGCTCGCGCGCCACGCTCACCTCCACAAAGATGCCCTTGCCCTGCAGCGTTTTGGCCTGAAACTCGCCCAGCACCGCCTGCGCCGATCCCTGGCTGGTTTGCAGGGCCACTTCCACGTCGGGCAGAAAGCGCCCCAATGGGCTGCCCAAAGCCTCGTCTGCCGGGCAGCCAAACAACGCCGTGGCCGCCGGGTTGAAGACCGTGATGTGGTTGTGCTCGTCGGTGCAGATGATGGCGTCGAGCGAAGAGTTGATGATGGCCGCCATGCGGTTTTCGCTCAGCAGCAAGTCCTGGTTGCGCTGGTTGAGCACCACGGCGCTTTCTTGCAAGGCGTGGCGTTGCGCCAGCAGCGGCGCCTGATCGACGATGGCGCAGATGAAGTGCGCCAGTTCGTCCTGGGGGTTTTCAATCCGGGCAATGTGCAGGTCGCCGGTGAATGTGCCCTGCGAGCCCGCCAGAAACACCACTTCGCTGACCTCTTTGGTGCCCTCAGTGCGCGCGGCCACAAACGCGTTGGTTACCGCATCTAGGTGGCGGGCACTGACAAAGGGGAACAGGAAGTTCAGCGGCGGGTCGTTCTCCAGCGGCTGCAGCAGGCGCAGTGCCATGGCGTTGCTGGCCAGCACCAAGGCGTTCTCATCGACCACCATCAGCGCCAGCGGTACGTTGGAAAACAGGGTGACAAAACGCTCGGATGCACCTTCGGCTTCCTGCTGGCTGTAGCGCAGGGCGCGGTTCTGGATTTCGAGTTCGGCCTGGTATTTGCGCAGGTCTTCAATCATCTGCGCGGGTGCATAGCCGTGCAGGGCCGAGAGTGCATCCGGCGCTGCGGCGCGCGCTGCCAGCGCCGGGGCGGAACGCAGTGCGATTTCAGATTTGCGGCGGCGCAGCAGCCTCTTCATGGATTCGTTGGCGGGTCACCTGGCTACCCGGCGCAGAGTGGGTGCGGCCAACTATAACCGGTCTACCCATACCACCGGCGCGCGCTGGGCGAGCCACGCGCCGTAGTGCGGCGCGTAGGCTTGCTCGATGCGGTGGCGTTTGACCTTGAGGGTGGGCGTCACAAAACCGTTTTCCGGCGTCCAGGTGTCGGTGACCACCGCCAGGCAGTCGAGCCGCTCGTGGGCTTCAAGCTGGGCGTTGACGGTTTTGAGGTGCTCCTGCAGCGATGCGGTCAGCGCCTCCTTGTCGTGCGCTGACTGGCTGCGCGTGGCCGCGTCCTGCGACAGCATCACCAGCCCCAGCGGCTGCGTCAGGTGTGCGCCGGTAACGGTACAGGCCTCCACGTCGGGGTGCATGATCAGCAAGTCTTCAATCGGCGCGGGCGCCACGTACTTGCCCTTGCTGGTCTTGAAAATATCCTTGACGCGGCCGGTGATGTGCAGGTAGCCCTGGGCATTGATATGGCCCTTGTCGCCGGTGCGCAGCCAGCCGTCGGCGGTGAAGGTTTGCGCGGTCTGCTCCGGGTCGCGGTAGTAGCCCTGCATCAGCGCAGCGCTGCGCATCTGGATTTCGCCGCTCTCGGGGTCGATGCGGCTTTGCACTTCGTCGTAGGGCAGGCCGACCGACCCCGCACTGAGTGAGCCCGGCAGCGTGGAGTGCGAGATGCCCGAGTTCTCGGTCATGCCATAGACCTCAATCAGGTCCAGCCCGAGTTCGCGGTACCAGTGCAGCACATCGTGCGGCATGGGCGCTGCGCCCCCGGCGGCCAGGCGGCACTGGTCCAGCCCCAGGCCCTTGAGGATCTTGCGCCGCACCAGGCGGCCAATCAGCGGCAGGCGCATCAGGCGCGCAAGCTTTTCGGAGGGCATCTTGGAATGCACGCCGTGCTGGAACTTCACCCACAGGCGCGGCACCGAGAAAAAGATGGTGGGCCGCGCGCGCTGCAGGTCTTGCACAAAGGTGTCGAGTGCCTCGGCAAAAAACACGTGGCCGCCATAGCGCAGCGAGGCCTGCTCAATCAGCATGCGCTCGGCCACGTGCGCCAGCGGCAGGTAGGAGATGAAGCGGTCGCGGGTGTCCATGCGCACGCGCCGCGTGGCGCTGGTCACGCCCCAGGCCATGCTGCGGTAGGTGTGGACTACGCCCTTGGGTTTGCCGGTGGTGCCCGAGGTATAGATGATGGTGGACACCGCGTTGATGTCGGTGGCGGGCAACTCGCGCAAAGGTGTGGTCTGGGCTACCAGGTCGTTCCATGTGGGCGCGCCCAGCGCAGGGGCCAGTGGCAGCGCAATCAGCAGAAAGTCTTTGGGCACGCCACTGTGCAGGTTGCTGGTGTCGTCCATCTTGCCGACAAAGCAGGCCTTGGATTCGGAGTGCTCCAGGATGTAGGACAGCGCCTCGGCGTTGAAGGTGGGGTAGATCGGCACCGACACATGCCCGGCCATGCCAATGGCCAGGTCGGCCAGAATCCAGTGCGCGCTGTTCTTGCCCAGCACCGCCACGCGGCTGCCTGCAGGCCAGCCCTGGGCGCTGAGCCAATGCGCCATGCGCCGCACCTGGTCGGCAGCCTGGGCCCAGGTAATGTCCTGCACAGCGCCGCCGCCCAGGGGCTGCGTCAGGTACACCTTGTCAGCGCGCTCGCGCTCCCAACGCAGCAGGCATTGCATAGGCAGATCGGACGCGCTGACCTGGATGGTTTCGCTCATGGTTGTCTCCGTTGGAAGTCGGTCTGTGATTCTTGATCGGATGCACTTCAAGCGCATCGGTGTTCACCCTATTGACCGTTTCGGAATTCACGACACACGCAGCCGTCATCGCGAGGCCGTAGGCCGTGGCGATCCATGGCTTGGGCTGCATGGACTGCCGCGTCGCTTCGCTCCTCGCAGTGACAAATCACAGGTTCATGGCCCTTATGCAGTTTCGTTCGCCCAACACAGGGACGCGCAAAGACGATCTGAATTGATTGATGAAAGCGTCAATAGGTGACGTGGATTGCGTAAGCGCTGTCCCGAGCGCTGTGTTGCGTCGGTTGGATTTGCGGCGACAATTGGGGCCTGTCAACAAAAGTTCCCGTTTCAGGTTACGTCCAGACATGTCCAGCACGACTTCCATCAAGGTCCGACCGGCGACCTTGCGCGACGCCAAGGCGATCGCGGAATTGCACAACAGCACAGCCCAGGAGACGTTCAAGTCCTTGTTATCCAACCGCTCCATGCCGCTGCCCCCGGTGGAGAAGCGCCTGACCTTCTGGCGCGAAGCCATTACCTACAGCGAGCCCCAGGTCTATGTGGCACTGGACGAAGACAAGGTGATCGGCTTTGTCGGCTTTGACCGCTCACGCGACAAGGGCACGCCGCCCACCATGGGCGAGATCTGGGCGCTCTATGTGGCCCCATCGTACTGGGGCAAGGGTGTGGGCCTGACCCTGTGGGACGCGGCGCGCGAAGGGCTGCAGGAAGAAGGCTGCACGCATGTGAGCATCTGGCTGCCCCTGGCCAGCGAGCGCGCCTTGCGCTTTCACGAACTCGCAGGTTTCAAGCGCGAACTCAACACCGCCAAGACCGTATCGCTGGGCACGTTCAAGATCGAGGAGATCCGCCTCAAACGCGGACTCGGTTAGAGCCTTGCGCTCCTCGCGGGTTAGACCATTGCGTTCTCCGCAGGGTAAGCACTTGCGCTCCCCGTAGGGTAGACAGTTTCGCTCCCCGTAGGGTAGACAGTTTCGCTCCCCGCAGAGATACGGGTAGGGGCCCGCGCCTCAGCTGTCAAACGCCCAGCATATCGGCGCGAACCCCTACCCGTATCTCTGCTACCACCTCATCTGTCATCGAGGACCTCTACCCCTCGTCATCGCGAGGCCGTCAGGCCGTGGCGATCCATGACTTCATGCCCGCATGGATTGCCGCGTCGCTACGCTCCTCGCAATGACGGTGCTTGGTCGGCG
>CAIPBW010000491.1 GCA_903863395.1 uncultured beta proteobacterium | reverse complement strand
CCGAGCTTGAAGCGGTACTCGGCGTTGCCTGCGCCAGTGGCCGCAGACAACGCGCGCCCGGTAAGCGCTGCCAGCGGCGAGGTCTTGACCATGCCCAGCGCATCCGCAAGCGGCCCGCGCACTTCGGCCGTCACGGTGACCTGGGCCGCCTCATACAGGTTGCTGACCAAGCCGTCAATCTGCGTCATTCTTAATGCGCCGGCGTTGGCTACGGCCGAGTGGCCGCCCTTGATTTGCAGACCGGCATGGTCGATGGAAAACTCAGCATCCATCTGGGTCAGGGTCGGCCAAGGCAAACTGTCTTTGGGCAGGATGTTGGTCGGGACGTAGGCGTAGCTGGCGTTGTGCAGGTTGGCGGTAACACGGAATTCGCCCGAACGCCCATCGGTGTACGGGAAGTCGCGCAGGTTGCCCTTGACCTTGAACTTCACGCCCGTGCCCTCGCCCGTGAGGACGGCATCGCGCACATAGTCGCGCACACTCTTGCCGATGCCCAGTGGCAGATAACGGTACACCCGGTTGAGCGCGGCCTTGCTCAAGCTGCCCTGCAAGTCGATCACACCCAGTTCGCTGTGGCCCTTGGCTGCTGCGCCGCCAGCCTGGGCAGCAGAGCGCTCCCAATTGAGCTGGAATTCACCTTGCGCGTCGACGTTGCCAAAGCGCACGCTCGGCATGCTCAGGCTGATGTGCTCACCGTCGACCTTCCACTGCACTTGTGCTGCGAGGTGCTCCAGCGCGATCGCCGGGTCTTCAAACTGGGCCGGTGCCTGAACCGCACCGCCTTGCACCGCCACGCTGGCCTTGCCGCCGCTTTGGTTCAAGTCGAAATCGATATCCACGCCCTTGAATCCCGGTCGGGCACCTCCGGCCTGGGCTGCAATGTCGAGCTTTTCTACCCGGCCCTGGACCGCATAGTGGCTTGGCACTTCCAGGGTGCCATCCCAGGTGGCGTGTAGCCGCTGCACCAAGCCCTTGGGCGCGAGTCGGGCAAGCGCGGTGCGTGCCTCCTGCCCCAGCGGCAAGCGGCTGGCAATCTCTGCCATCGCTGCCAGATCGAGGCGGTCGGCCTCCAGGTCGCCGTGGGGGCCACTGCGCGCGTCGCCCTTGAACATGCCAAGCCGCAGGTTGCCGCCGGGCCAGTGCAACCCGTCTGCGGTGTCGAACTCCAGCGCCTGGGTCGAGACCTCGTAGCCTCCGTCGAACTGGCGTGCGCCCAAGCGCCCGGCAACCCAGCGAAAGGCCAGGGCTTCTTGCTGTTGATCGATCCGGGCGCGGACATCGGAGAGCGCCAGATCCACCGTGGCGGCGGTGGGCGCGCCCCGATCCACATCAACCCAGGCGCGCAACGGGCCGCTGCCCGCGCTCACGTCCACACCCACATCGACGTAGCTGCGCAGTTGGGCCAGATCGACCTGGGTGAAGTTGGCGTACAACTGCCCCTTCCACCGCGACCAGTTACCCGCGTGCGTGGACAGCAGCGGTTGCTTGAACATCCCCTCCAGCGTGAAACGCTCGCCCCACCCAGCCGGAGGCGTTGCGTCCAGGCGCACCGAATGCGTGTGGTGGCGGTTGCGCAGCACCCAATCCAGATCGGTCAGCGTGAGTGCAGGCGCGGCGCGCATTTCGTCGGTCCAGGTCACGGTGCCGTGGCGAATGGCCAGTTCAAACTGGGAGAACACCCAGTCCAGCGCGGGGCTGTCGGCGCTGGGGCCGCCAGTCAGGGCCAGCCCGGCCACCCACAAGCGGCCGTCGGCGGTGCGGCGCACGTCCAGCTCCGGGCTGTCGATATAGAGTTGCTCCAGCCCGCCCCCCAGCACCGAGCGTGGCGACAGCGCCACCTGCACGCTGGGCAGCAGCAAGGCCACACGGCCCTGGGCGTCGAGCAGTTGCACCTGGGTAAATTCGATTGACGGAATCAGCCCGTTGGACTGGGCCGCAACGCCGCCAATGCGTACCGGTATCCCTACAGCACTCGAGGCTTGCTGTTCAACCCAGGGGCGGAGCTCGGAAATTCGCGGCACAATGACAAAATGCAAGCCCCCCCACACCATGGCCAGCACCACCCAGAACGCCACCAGTAGCCACAGCGCCCAGCGTGCGACAACCGCCACTGTCCTGAGCAGTGCAGTGGGAGCGGAAGTAGGCAATTCGTCCATCATCGGTGGGGTGCATCCATGGCAGGAATTATGACCGGCAACGCAATTCCAACGCTGGCCGGTGCCTCCCGCTTTGCCCAGCGCATACGTCGGCGCTACGCCAACGAGTTGCACCTGCTGCCCGCGGGAGTACCCACCCGGGAGTCGATGACGCAGGTCTATGCGGCGCTGCGCGCCAGCAGTTCCGACGTGGGCACCGCGCTGCGCATCACGCGCCAACTGGTGCTTGAGCGCCTGCTGTGCCTGGACTGCGATGCCCAGGCCAGCCTCACCAGCGTCACCGGCGCAATGACGGTGCTGGCCGAATTTGCGCTCGATACCGCCTGCAACCACTGCCTGGAAGCGCTCGACCAGGTGCATGGCGCGCCTTTGACGGAGCAGGCCGAGCGCTCGCAACTGTGCATCGTCGGCATGGGCAAGCTCGGCGCGCGCGAACTCAATGTATCAAGCGACATTGACCTGATCTACATCTACGACCAGGACGGTGAGACTGCGGGCGACGCCAACGGGCGTGGCCGTATCTCCAACCAGGAATACTTTGGCAAGGTGGTACGTGCCATCTACGCATTGGTGGGCGAAGCCACCGAGCACGGCTTTGTGTTCCGTGTGGACCTGGCGCTGCGGCCCAACGGCAATTCGGGGCCGCCTGCGGTGTCGCTGGGCTCGCTGGAGGAATATTTTCATGTGCAGGGGCGCGAGTGGGAGCGCTTTGCCTGGCTCAAGAGCCGGGTGGTTGCGCCCGCGCAGGCGATTGGTGCGGCCGCGGCGACCAATCTGCGCAGCGTGGTCATGCCGTTTGTGTTTAGGCGCTACCTGGACTACAACGTGTTTGACTCGCTGCGCGTGCTGCACCGCCAGATCCGCGACCACGCCACCCAGCGTAGCGCGGGCCGACCCGAGCGCAGCAACGACGTCAAGCTCTCGCGCGGCGGCATCCGCGAAATTGAATTCATCGTGCAGTTGCTCCAGGTGGTGCGCGCCGGGCAGTTTCCCGAGTTGCGCACGCGCCCCACCCGTAGCGCCCTGCAGCGGCTGACCCAGGCCAACCTGATGCCGCAGGCCACCGCCGATGCGCTCGACCAAGCTTACGATTTTTTGCGCCGGGTCGAGCACCGCATCCAGTACCTTGACGACCAGCAAACCCACGTGCTGCCCACCGCCGACGCCGACCTGCGCTGGATTGCGCAGGCCATGGGCTTTGACAGCACGGCTGCGTTCCTGTGCGCGCTCAACAGCCACCGCGAATTCGTGGCGCAGGAGTTTGACGCCCTGCTGGGCGGCGAAAAGCCACCCTGCACCCACTGCAAGCCGGGCAACACCAGCGCCGAGGTGACCGATTTCGACCAACTGCTCGAACAGCTTGAAGGGCCTTTTCGCGAACGCGTGGCCACCTGGCGCGAACACCCGCGCGTGCTGGCCTTGCGCGAGGCCTCGCGCGAGCGGCTGGTGCGCCTGGTGCAGCGCACCGGGCAGTGGGCCAAGGACGGCAAGGTCAGCACCGACGCTGCGGTGCGCCTGGCCGACTGGATTGAGCCGCTGCTGCGGCGCGAGAGTTATCTGGCGCTGCTGCTGGAGCGCCCCTCGGTGCATGAGCGCCTGCTGCACATGCTGGGCGCAGCACGCTGGCCCGCGCGCTACTTGCTCAAGCATCCGGGCGTGATCGACGAGCTTGCAGGCAACGCCATGCTGCAGGAGCGTTTTGACCCCGCCGACTTTGAACAGGAACTCGAACGCCGCCGCGCAGCCCTGCGCGCAAGCGGCGAAGACGACGACGAAGCCCTGCTCAATTTGCTGCGCCGTGCGCACCACGCCGAAACCTTTCGCACGCTCTCGCGTGATGTGGAGGAGCGCCTGAGCGTCGAGCAGGTGGCCGACGACCTGAGCGCGCTGGCCGAGGCGGTGCTGCGCGTGACCACCCGCTGGTGCTGGGAGCGGCTCAAGAACCGGCACCGCGACGACCCCCGCTTTGCCATCATCGCCTACGGCAAGCTTGGCGGCAAGGAACTGGGCTACGGCAGCGACCTCGACCTGGTGTTTGTCTATGACGACGAGGACGAACGCGCGGGCGAAGTTTATGCCGCTCTGGTGCGCAAGCTCATCAACTGGCTCACCGTCAAGACCGGCGAAAGCGATCTGTACGAGATTGATACCGCGCTGCGGCCCAACGGCAGCTCGGGGCTGTTGATCACCAGCTTTGAAGCCTACGCCAACTACCAGCAGCAGCGCGGCAGCAATACCGCCTGGACCTGGGAGCACCAGGCCATGACCCGGGCGCGCTGCGTGCTGGGCGAGCCCAACCTGCACGCACGCTTTGACGCGGTGCGCGCGGCAGTGATTGGTGCCGTGCGCGACAGCGACGGCCTGCGCCAGGAGATCGGCGCGATGCGCGCCAAGGTGCGCGAGGCCCACCCGGTGCGCGGCGTGCAGTTTGACGTCAAGCACAGCCCCGGCGGCATGGTGGACATTGAATTTGCGGTGCAGTTTTTGGTGCTCTCCCAAGGGCACCTCCACCCCGAACTGCTCTTCAATGTGGGCAATATCGCGCTGCTGCAACGCGCCCAGGCGTGCGGCTTGCTACCGGAGCCACTGGGCGAACAAGCCGCCAGCGCCTACCGCCAGTTGCGCCAGATCCAGCACCGCGCCCGGCTCAACGAAGAGCCCACCCAGCTTGCCCAGGATCTGGTCGAAGCCGAACGCGCCGCCGGTCTAGCCCTGTGGGCCGCGGTGTTTGGCTAGTAGCCACCCCCCTTGTCATCGCGAGTCCACTGTTTCGGGTGGCCGAAACTGCAAATGGACCATGAACCGCAGTTTCGTCAGTGCGAGGAGCGAAGCGACGCGGCAATCCATGTCCGATGGTATTCCTGCATGGATCGCCGCGGCCTGACGGCCTCAATGGGATGGACGCCCCGACTCTAAACCGGCATCAGATGTGCCAAAGTGGATATCTCAACAACCACTTCAACGAGAAGGAGCGTCCGACATGAAGGTTACAACAATTGGCATCGATTTGGCAAAGAACGTG
>CAIPBW010000490.1 GCA_903863395.1 uncultured beta proteobacterium | reverse complement strand
GAACGGCCACCCGCTGTTCAACGCCTTTGTCAAGGCTGCTCTGGACCACCGTTCGGACGGCAAGAACCTGAAAGTGGCCGCGTGAAACTGTGCGGATTTGACGTCGGCCTGGAGCAGCGGCTGTTCCTGATCGCCGGGCCGTGCGTGGTGGAGTCCGAACAGTTGCAAATGGATACGGCTGGCACGCTCAAGGAAATCACCGCCGCGCTGGGTATCCCGTTTATCTTCAAGAGCAGCTTCGACAAAGCCAACCGCACCAGCGAGTCGGCTTTTCGCGGACTGGGCATGAACAAGGGCCTGGAGATCCTGGCCAAGGTCAGGCGCGAGATTGGCGTACCGGTGCTCACCGACATCCACGACCCCGCCCAGGTCGCCCAGGTGGCGTCGGTGGTGGACGTGTTGCAAACCCCGGCCCTGCTGTGCCGCCAGACCGACTTCATCCACGCGGTGGCGGTATCTGGCAAGCCGGTGAATATCAAAAAGGGCCAGTTCATGGCGCCGGGCGACATGAAGAACGTGATCGTCAAGGCACGCGCTGCCGCCCGCGCTGCGGGCGTGAGCGAAGACAACTTCATGGCCTGCGAACGTGGCGTGAGCTTTGGCTACAACAACCTTGTGAGCGACATGCGTTCGCTGGCGATCATGCGCGAGTGTGGCGTGCCCATCGTGTTTGATGCCACGCATTCGGTGCAGTTGCCCGGTGGCCAGGGCAGCAGCAGTGGCGGGCAGCGCGAGATGGTGCCGGTGCTGGCACGCGCGGCGGTTGCTGCGGGCGTGGCCGGTGTCTTCATGGAAACCCACCCCGACCCGGACAGAGCGCTGTGCGACGGCCCCAACGCGGTGCCGCTCAAGCACATGAAGACCCTACTGGAAACCCTGGTGGCGCTGGACTATGCAACCAAGCGCACTCCTTTGCTGGAGAGCAATTTTGGGACTTGAGCATCCTTTTTATACTGTGCGTGTGCCGCTACCGGGTGGCGCAGACATTTTTGAGTTGGTTTGTTTTTTGAAAGAGACTTCATGAGTGCAATAGTTGATATCGTTGGCCGCGAAATTCTGGATTCACGCGGCAATCCCACCGTTGAATGCGACGTTCTGCTGGAGTCTGGCACCATGGGGCGCGCCGCCGTTCCGTCGGGTGCCTCGACCGGTTCGCGCGAAGCCATCGAACTGCGCGACGGCGACAAGCAGCGCTATCTTGGCAAGGGCGTGCTCAAGGCGGTGGAACACATCAACACCGAGATTTCCGAAGCCGTGCTGGGGCTCGACGCCTCCGAGCAGGCGTTTCTGGACAAGACCCTGATTGACCTCGACGGCACCGACAACAAGAGCCGCTTGGGTGCCAACGCCATGCTGGCCGTGTCGATGGCGGTGGCACGTGCCGCCGCCGAAGAGTCGGGCCTGCCGCTGTACCGCTACTTTGGCGGCATGGGGCGCATGCAGATGCCCGTGCCCATGATGAACGTGGTCAACGGCGGCATGCACGCCAACAACAACCTGGATCTGCAAGAGCTGATGATCATCCCGGTGGGTGCGCCGAGCTTTCGCGAAGCGCTGCGCTACGGCGCCGAGGTGTTCCACGCGCTCAAGAAAATCCTGCACGACAAGGGCATGAGCACGGCCGTGGGCGACGAAGGCGGTTTTGCCCCCAGCGTGCCCAGCCACGAAGCTGCCATTCAACTGATTCTGGAAGCTATCGACAAGGCCGGTTTTGTGGCCGGTGAGCAGGTAGCGCTCGGCCTGGACTGCGCCGCGTCCGAGTTCTACAAGGACGGCAAGTACGTGCTCTCCGGTGAAGGCCTGACCCTGGACTCGCAGGAGTGGACCAATATTCTGGCAACCTGGGTCGACAAATACCCCATCATCAGCATCGAAGACGGCATGGCCGAAGGCGACTGGGACGGTTGGAAGATCCTCACCGACCGCCTGGGCAAAAAGGTGCAGATCGTGGGCGACGACCTGTTTGTCACCAACACCAAGATCCTCAAGGAAGGCATCGACAAGGGCATCGCCAATTCGATCCTGATCAAGATCAACCAGATCGGCACCCTGACCGAAACCTTTGAAGCCATCGAGATGGCCAAGCGCGCCGGCTACACCGCCGTCATCAGCCATCGTTCGGGCGAAACCGAAGACTCGACCATTGCCGACATCGCCGTGGGTACCAACGCCGGCCAGATCAAGACCGGGTCGCTGAGCCGCTCTGATCGCATGGCCAAGTACAACCAGTTGCTGCGCATCGAAGAAGACCTGGGCGACGTGGCTTCCTACCCCGGTCGGGCTGCGTTCTACAACCTGCGGTAAGCGCCAGACCTTCGGCCACGCCTCTCATGCGAAACCGCTTTGTCCCTGCAGCCCTGATCACCCTTTTGGTGATCTTGCACGGACAACTCTGGTTTGGCCGGGGCAGCGTGCCCAGCGTGGCCAAGCTGCAGGAGCAATTGGACAAGCAAAAGCGCAGCAATGCGCAAGCCTTGCTGGCCAATGAACGGCTCAACGCCGAAATCCACGATTTGCAGGAAGGCCTGGAAATCGTGGAAGAGCGCGCACGCAGCGAACTGGGCATGGTCCGCACCAACGAAATCCTGGTGCAGATCGCCAAGTAAGCGGTGTGGTGGAACTAGTGCCTGGCCGTGCCACCGGGCAGGGGCACGGAGTCGGTTGCGAACAATTGCGCTGCGTCAACCGCATCAAAGCGGTACTGCACGCCACAGAATTCACACGCCACCTCAACCTCGCCGCGTTCAGCCAGAATGCCGTCGACTTCCGCTACGCCGAGTTGGTGGATCATCTTGCCCACGCGCTCGCGGCTGCAGTTGCAGGCAAAGCGCGGAGCCGTGCTGCCCTGCGCCGGTTCGAAGTCAATCAGCTTTTCTTCCCAAAACAGTCGGCGCAAAATCGTGGGCGCGTCCAGCGTCAGCAATTCCTCGCGTTGCAGGCTGCGCGCCAGCAGGGCGATGCGGTGGTAGTCCTCGTCCAGTGCGCGCAGTCGCTCCTCATCACGTTCTGGTGCCGCGCTACCACCCAGGTTGGCGCTGCCCTGCATGGGCACGCGCTGGATCAGCAATCCAGTGGCCAACGCGTCATTGGCAGCCAGCACCAGCGTGGTGTCAAGCTGCTCGCTTTGCTGCATGTAGTGCTCCAGCATGGCGCCAAGCGTCTCCAACGGCTCGCCTTGGGCGTCGCACAGGGGCACCACGCCCTGATAGGGTTGCTGGCCCGGGAACTTGGTCTTGGGGTCGAGCGTGATGGCGCAGCGCCCCTGGTTGCTTGCGTTGACCATTTGGCTCAAGGTGGCGTCTGCGGCAATCTCGCCGACAACCGTCGCCGTGGCGCGAAAAGCAAAATCAGGCTGCACCTCGACCACGGCCACCTTCACCGCGCCGTCGCCAAAGACCTGCAGCACCAGCGAGCCGTCAAACTTGATGTTGGACTGCATCAGCGTGGCCGCTGCTGCCATTTCGCCCAGCAGGTTGCGTACACCGGGCGCGTAGGCACCGGTGTTGCTATTGGACGCACGGCGGCGCAGTATTTCGACCCAACTGCCGGTCAGGCGCACCAGCGCCCCACGCACCGGCAAACCGTCAAACAAAAATCGGTGCAGTTCAGACACACATATCCCTTCTCGTGGCTGGAGCCAGACCTCAGTCGATGCGCTTCAATCCGGCCTTGAAGCGGCGCGAATTGCCCACGTAACCGAGTGCGCCAAGCTTCAAGGCTTCCTGCTGCTCAGGGCTGAGGTTGCGCACCGCTTTGGCGGGACTGCCAATGATCATGCTGCCATCGGGAAACTCCTTGCCTTCGGTAACCAGGGCACCTGCGCCCACGATGCAGCCTTTGCCGATCCTGGCACCATTGAGCACCACCGCACCGATGCCCACTAGGCTGCCGTCGCCAATGGTGCAGCCGTGCAGCATCACCATGTGGCCCACAGTCACGTCCGCGCCAATGGTCAGCGGTTGGCCCACGTCGGCGTGCAGGACGCTGGCGTCCTGGATATTGGTGCCCCGGCCAATGCGGATCAGTTCGGTGTCGCCGCGCACGATCGCGCCAAACCACACGCTGCAGTCTTCTGCCAATTCCACATTGCCCATCACCTGTGCGCTGTCTGCCAGCCAGGCCGAGGCCGCAATGCGGGGTTGCACGCCGTCAAGTTCGTAAATTGCCATTTAGGGATTCCGTTCGTAACAATGCCTAGAATTGTAGAGATGGAACTGCGACAGTCTGCGCTCGATGCGTTTTGCCTCTCTGACCTGCCTGCCAAGCTCGCCGCTGTGGAGGCGCTTTGGCAGCGCCTGCCCAGCCTGACGCTGGATTGCGAGGCCCCTTTGCCAGACCCCTGGCAGCCCGGCCGACCGCCACGCCCGGCCTTGGTGGAACCGCAGCAGGTGCCACGGCGCTCACCGTTCACAGCCAACGGCTACGCGGCGCTGATCCACTCGATTGCCCATATCGAGTTCAACGCCATCAACCTCGCCCTGGACGCGGTCTGGCGCTTTGGCGGCATGCCAAGCGCCTATTACGCCGACTGGATGCGCGTGGCGCACGAGGAAGCCCACCATTTTTCACTGCTCCAGTCGCACCTGCAGGCGCTGGGGTTCTCGTATGGCGACTTTGCCGCGCATGACGGCCTGTGGACCATGTGCGAGCGCACCCGCGACAGCGTGGTGGCGCGTATGGCCCTGGTGCCGCGCACGCTCGAAGCGCGAGGGCTCGACGCCACACCCCAGATCCAGGCCAAGCTGCGCACCGTTGGAAGTGCGATGGCACTCGAGGCGGTAAGCCTGCTCGATTTGATCCTGAAAGAGGAAGTGGGGCACGTTGCCATTGGCAACCGCTGGTACCACTGGCTGTGCCAGCGCGATGGCCTGGAGCCCCAGCGCTATTTTGAAGAAATGGCGCTGCTGCACGGCGCGCCCAAGCCCAAACCGCCCCTGAATCGCGAAGCGCGTCGGCTAGCCGGGTTTACCGAAGCCGAACTGCAGGCCATGACCACCAATAGCTGACGCGCAGATTACAACCGACACCCGAGAAGCGCGCTGCTTTAGAGGAGAATACCCCTCCATTGACGTTGCAAAGCTGTTATATTGCACTGCAACAAATTGAAAGTGATTCATGCTGTACAAACTTTACGAGACCCAACGCTCCCTGATGGAGCCTTTTTCCGATCTGGCCCTGGCTGCGGCCAAGGTGTACGGAAACCCCCTGTCAATCGTTGGTCAAAACCCTTTTGCACAGCGTATATCGGCTGGATACGATTTGCTGCACCGTCTTGGCAAAGACTACGAAAAGCCAGAATTTGGGTTGCGCACGATTGAAGTCGATGGCGTCGATGTGGCCATTCACGAGCGCGTCGAGATCAACAAGCCGTTTTGCGAACTGCGCCGCTTCAAGCGTTTCAGCGACGACGCCCACACGCTCGACAAAATCAAGGGCCAGCCCGCCGTGCTGATCGTCGCCCCGCTGTCGGGCCACTACGCCACGCTGCTGCGCGACACCGTCAAGACCATGCTCAAAGACCACAAGGTCTACATCACCGACTGGAAGAACGCGCGCCTGATTCCACTGTCCGAAGGCGAGTTCCACCTCGATGACTACGTCAATTACGTCCAGGAATTCATTCGCCACTTGCAGAGTATCTATGGCAACTGCCATGTGATGAGCGTCTGCCAGCCCACCGTGCCGGTGCTTGCTGCCGTGTCGCTGATGGCCAGCCGCGGGGAAAAGACGCCCCTGACCATGACCATGATGGGTGGCCCAATTGACGCACGCAGGTCGCCCACTGCCGTCAACAACCTGGCCATGAACAAGAGCCATAGCTGGTTTGAAAACAACGTGATCTACCGCGTGCCCACCAGTTTCCCGGGCTCCGGGCGGCGCGTTTACCCAGGATTTTTGCAGCACACCGGGTTTGTTGCGATGAACCCGAGCAACCACGCCAGGAGCCATTACGACTACTTCAAGGACCTGATCAAGGGCGACGACGCCAGCACCGATGCCCACCGCAAGTTTTACGACGAGTACAACGCGGTGCTGGACATGGATGCCGACTACTACCTCGAAACCATCCGCGTCGTGTTCCAGGATTTCGCCTTGGTCAACGGCACCTGGGAAGTCAAGAACCCGCAAGGCACGATTGAGTTGGTCAAGCCCCAGGACATCAAGACCACCGCACTGCTGTCGGTCGAAGGTGAACTCGATGACATTTCCGGCTCTGGCCAGACCCGCGCTGTGCACGGACTGTGCAGCGGCGTGCCAACGCAGCGGCAAACGCATTTTGAAGTCGAGGGTGCTGGCCACTACGGCATCTTTTCCGGTCGGCGCTGGCGCGAAACTGTGTATCCCCAGGTCAAGGCTTTCATCCTGTCAAACCACCAGATCAACGGCGACCAGCCCCGCCCAGCTGCGCGACCCCGGCCTGCGTTGGTGGCCAAAAAGGCGGTGGCCAAGCCGATCCCTGCCAACGCCAAGAAAGCGCCTGCAGCCTCCAAGCCTGTGGCGGTAAAGCGCAAAACCACGGCCAAGTGAAGGCGCAGGGTTCTGCACACGAACAACGGGCGTCGCAACTGCTCGACGCCCTGCCCCACACGCAGTGCACGCGCTGCGGATTTGCAGACTGTGCTGGTTACGCCCACGCCCTGGCGCTGAGCGAAGCCGACATTGACCAATGCCCCCCGGGCGGCGCGCAAGGCGTGGCGCGGCTGGCGGCCATCCTGGGCCAACCCGAAAAACCCCTGAACCCGCAATTCGGCCTGGAAGCCCCGCGCCGCGTGGCCTTTATCGACGAGCAGTGGTGCATTGGCTGCACGCTGTGCATCACGGCCTGCCCGACCGATGCCATCGTGGGCAGCCACAAGCGCATGCACACGGTACTGGAGACCTATTGCACCGGCTGCGACCTGTGTCTGCCGGTGTGCCCCGTGGACTGCATCGTGATGGAAAACGCCAGCGGCGAAGCGACCGGGTGGCAAGCCTGGTCAGCAGAGGATGCCCGCACCGCCCGCAAGCGTTACGAAGCCGCTTTGGTGCGCCGCGCGCGTGCGCACGACGAGCAGGCACTGCGGCTGGAGGCCAAGGCCCGGGAAAAACTGGCCAACCTGGGTGCGCATTCGCACCACACCGATCCGGTCGTGCTGGAGAAAAAGCGCGCCGTGATTGAAGCGGCGCGGGCGCGCGCCCGCGCCAAGCGCGAGGCCTGAACTGCTACGGGGTTGGGTAGGGGCGCGTGTCCCCCACCGGGGTTTAACCCAGGGCGTCGTTGACCTGTTCGTGAAACTCGGCCAGGCTCACGGCGTTGCCAATTTCACGCGGCAAGGCGTCGCGCACCGAGAACACACCCAGAATCTTGGAGTGCGGCCCGACGATCGGCAAGTGCCGGAAACCGCGCTCGATCATGATCAGCACCGCATCAGCCACGAGCACTTCAGGTGCCACGCAATACGGGTTGCGCGTCATGATGTCGGCCACCGTGGTTTTCTCCGGGTTGAGTGCCTTGGCCAGCACGCGCGTCATCAGGTCGCGCTCGGTCACAATGCCTTGCAGGGTTCCGGGCGTGTCAACAATCAGCACACTGCCGCAACCGGCGCGCGTCATGACGCAGGCGGCCTCCCACACGCTGGCCTGCGGGGCCAGGCTCACAACGTGGCGTTGCGACATGGACTGGAATACGGTGCGTTCAGACATGATCACCACCTCCTAAAGAGATAAATAAAAACCGGCGTTCCCTGAGAGCTTAGCGCAATGCGTCGTTGATCTTGTTCAACGCCGTGGTGCCAGGGCACAATTCCTTGGCCGTGAGCGTGTTGAGCGGTCGCGTCGTGGTATTGAGCGCCAGGTGCAGATCGGTCGCCATCGGGTCCACATACAGCAACCCCGTGACCACTTCGCCGCGTGACTGGTGCTCTTGCATATAGCTCATGGCACCATAGCGGTTGGTGGGGTCGTAGTCGGAGTGGAGCTTGCGCAGGCGCAGCATCGAGCCATCGTGCTGCTGCACTTCCACCAGGTCACCCGGAGCGTACTCGGCGGTGATCTCGCCGCGCGGCGAGATGAAGTCGATGCGGCTCACTGCGTCATTGTGCTGGCGCACATAGTCGTAGCTCTTGGTGCTGCCGGCATGGTTGTTGAACGTGACGCAGGGGCTGATCACGTCGATAAACGCGGCTCCGCCATGCGCCATGGCACCCTTGATCAGGGGCACAAGCTGTGCCTTGTCGCCCGAGAAGCTGCGCGCCACGTAGGTCGCACCCAACTGCAACGCCAGCGCCACCAGATCCACCGGGCTGTCGCTATTGACCACGCCCTTTTTGCTCTTGGAGCCGCGGTCTGCCGTGGCCGAGAACTGGCCTTTGGTCAGACCATAGACGCCGTTGTTCTCGACGATGTAGGCCATGCGCACACCACGGCGCATCGCATTGGCAAACTGCCCCAGGCCGATGGAGGCCGAGTCGCCGTCGCCCGAAACACCAAGGTACATCAGTTCGCGGTTGGCCATGTTGGCACCGGTGAGTACCGAGGGCATACGCCCGTGCACGGTGTTGAAACCGTGCGAAGCGCCCAGGAAATAGTCAGGCGTCTTGGAACTGCAGCCAATGCCCGAGAGCTTGGCTACGCGGTGCGGCTCAATGTCGAGCTCCCAGCAAGCCTGGATGATCGACGCCGAAATGGAGTCGTGCCCGCAGCCCGCGCACAGCGTGGAAATCCGGCCTTCGTAATCGCGCCGGGTGTAGCCGACCTTGTTCTTGGTCAGCGTGGGGTGGTGCAGATGGGGTTTGGCGATGTAGGTCATGCGTGCTCCTTGGCTGCAACGGCTTGCACACTCTTGCGAATGGCGGCAACAATGAATCGTGCGGTAATGGGCGTTCCGTCGTAGTGCAGAACGCGCACCAGCCGCGCCGGATCGACTTCCAGTTCGTTGATCAGCATGGAGCGCATCTGCCCGTCGCGGTTCTGCTCGACCACAAACACCTTGTCGTGCTCTGCAATGAACTTGTCCACCGAGGCCGGGAACGGAAAGGCTTGCAGCCGCATCGCGTCCACATTCAAGCCTTCAGCGTCGAGCACATCAAGCGCTTCGCGCATGGCGGGACTGGTCGATCCAAAGTAAATCGCGCCATAGCGGGCAGGCTGCGGTGCCTTGCGCAAGATCGGCTGCGGCACCAGATCGGCAGCGGTCTTGAACTTGCGGATCAGCCGCTCCATGTTGTAGATGTAGTCCGGCCCGCGCTCCGAATACTGCGCGTAAGGGTTGCGCGTGGTGCCACGGGTAAAGAAGGCACCCTTGGAGGGGTGGGTGCCGGGCAGCGTGCGCCAGGGGATGCCATCGCCATCCACGTCCTTGTAACGCCCGAAATCCTTGCCGGCTTCTAGTTCGGCGGCGGTCATGACCTTGCCGATGTCGTAGGGCTTGGTTTCGTCAAACACAAACGGCTTGCACAGGCGCTGGTTCATGCCGATATCCAGATCGGTCATCACGAAAATCGGCGTTTGCAGGCGGTCGGCCAAGTCAAGCGCTGCAGCCGAATGGGTGAAGCACTCATGCGGATCCTGCGGCAATAGCAGCACGTGCTTGGTGTCGCCGTGGGAGGCGTAGGCGCACGACACCAGATCGGACTGCTGGGTACGCGTGGGCATGCCGGTGGAGGGGCCGCCGCGCTGCACGTTGATGATGGTCACCGGGATTTCGGCAAAGTAGGCCAAGCCGATGAACTCGGTCATCAGCGAAACGCCCGGGCCGGAAGTTGCGGTAAACGAGCGCGCGCCGTTCCAGCCCGCACCCACCACCATGCCGATCGAAGCAAGTTCGTCTTCGGCCTGGACGATGGCGAAATTGTGCTGGCCGGTGGCCGGATCGATGCGGTACTTGTCGCAATACTTCTGGAACGCCTCGGGAATCGACGACGAGGGCGTGATCGGGTACCACGCTGCCACGGTGGCACCGCCGTAGACGCAGCCCAACGCCGCAGCGCTGTTGCCGTCGGTAAAGATCTGGTCACCCACCTTGTCGGAGCGGCGCACGCGCAGTCCCAAGGGGTAGGCAATGTTCTTCTTGATGTAGTCTCGCCCCAGGTGCAGCGCCTTGACGTTGGACTCAAGCAGCCGCTCCTTGCCTTTGTACTGCTCGGCAAACAACTTCTCGAACACGTCGGCATCGACGTCAAGCAGCATCGACAACGCTCCGACGTAGATGATGTTCTTGAACAGGGTGCGTTGGCGCGGATCGGTGTAGGCCGAGTTGGTGATCTCGGTCAGCGGCACGGCAATGGTGTGCACGTCGTCGCGGAACTTGCTCTCGGGCATGGGGCGCGTGCTGTCATAGAACAGATAGCCACCGGACTCGATTTCGGCAATGTCGGTATCCCAGGTCTGGGGATTCATGGCGACCATCATGTCCACGCCGCCACGGCGGCCATGGTAGCCCTTCTCGCACACACGCGCCTCATACCAGGTTGGCATGCCCTGGATGTTGCTGGGGAAAATATTGCGCGGACTCACCGGCACGCCCATGCGCATCACGGCCTTGGCAAACAGCTCATTGGCCGAAGCCGACCCGGAGCCGTTCACATTGGCGAACTTGATAACGAAATCGTTGATGGCTTCTAGGCGCTTCATGCTGCCTCCTTTTGTGATACCAGGCTGCCACGACAGCCGGGACCGGCCTGCATCGTGTTCAACATGAATTTCTGCATGTCCCAGGCGCCCGTGGGGCAGCGCTCGGCGCACAAGCCGCAGTGCAGGCACACGTCTTCGTCCTTGACCATGATGCGTCCGGTCTTGAGGTCACCCGATACGTAGAGCGCTTGCTCCTTGTTGGTTGCCGGGGCCTTGAGGTGGCCACGCAGTTCGGCTTCCTCGCCGTTGGCGGTGAAGGTGATGCAGTCCATCGGACAGATGTCCACACAGGCGTCGCACTCAATACAAGTATCGCGGTTGAACACCGTCTGCACGTCGCAGTTCAGGCAGCGTCCGGCTTCCTTGAACGCCGTGGCGGCGTCAAAACCCAGTTCCACTTCGACCCGAATGTTGGCCAGCGCCTTTTCAGCTGTAGCCCATGGCACCTTGAAACGCGTGTCGTTGGACACATCGTTGCGGTAGCTCCACTCGTGGATGCCCATCTTTTGCGACAGCATCTTGGTTAGCGGCGCTGGGCGCTGCAACACATTCTCGCCGTGCAGGAAGCGGTCAATCGACACCGCCGCCTCATGGCCCTGGGCCACGGCGGTAATGATGTTCTTGGGGCCATAGGCCGCGTCGCCACCGAAAAACACGGTGGGCACGGTGGATTGGAAGGTGTTCTCGGTGAGTACCGGCAGGCCCCAGCGGTCAAAGTCGATACCGCAGTCCGACTCGATCCAGGGGAAGGCGTTCTCCTGCCCCACGGCCACCAGAATCTGATCGCACTCAAAGTACACGTCGGGCTCGCCGGTGGGGATCAGACTGCGCCGACCCTTGGCGTCGTACTCGGCGCGGACGATCTCAAAGGTCATGCCCACAAGCTTGCCGTTTTCGTGCTGTACGCTCTTGGGAACGTGGTAATTGATGATCGGGATGCCCTCGTGCATGGCGTCCTCGCGCTCCCAGGGCGATGCCTTCATTTCTTCAAAGCCACTGCGCACGATCACCTTGACATCGGTGCCGCCCATGCGGCGTGCCGAGCGGCAGCAGTCCATGGCGGTGTTGCCGCCACCGAGCACGATGACGCGTGGTGCCACCGTCTTGATGTGACCAAACGACACCGAGGCCAGCCAGTCAATACCAATGTGGATATGGGCCGCTGCTTCCTGGCGTCCGGGAACGTCGAGTTCGCGGCCACGTGGCGCCCCACTGCCGACGAAGATGGCGTCGTAGCCCTGCGTCATCAGGTCCTTGAGCGAGTCCACACGCTGGCCGCTCTTGAAGTCCACGCCCATGTCGAGGATGTAGCCGGTTTCCTCGTCGATCACCGACTCGGGCAGGCGAAAGCGCGGGATTTGCGAGCGCATGAAGCCGCCCGCCTTGGCCTCGCCATCGAACACCGTGACGGCGTAGCCCAACGGTGCCAGATCGCGCGCCACGGTCAGCGAAGCCGGACCGGCACCCACGCAGGCAATGCGTTTGCCATTGGGCGGCGCAATCTTGGGCATGCGCGCCTTGACGTCGTCCTTGTGGTCGGCAGCCACCCGTTTGAGGCGACAGATCGCCAACGCTTCGGGTTTCTCGCCGTTGTTTTCTTCGACCCGGCCGCGCCGACACGCGGGTTCGCAGGGGCGGTCACAGGTTCGCCCCAGGACGCCCGGAAACACATTGGACACCCAGTTGATCATGTAGGCGTCGCTGTAGCGACCCTGACCAATCAGGCGTATGTATTCAGGTACCGGAGTGTGGGCCGGACAGGCCCATTGACAATCGACGACTTTATGGAAATAAGCCGGGAGGGAGGTGTTGGTTGGTTGCAAGTCTGTCTCCTTGGCCTGCGTTGGCTTCGACAACAGCGCGTCAGGTCGGGCGCAGTTTATAGTGTCCGGGAGAGGTTTGGACGGGCAGGTCCGGGCAGATTAGGCTTTCATGATCCAAATCAAAATATTTCGCTGAACGCCCGCACCACGTTGACGGGTGCCTGCACCAGTTCGATCAGCACACCCTCGCCCGCAATCGGAAATTCGTCATTGGACTTGGGGTGCAAAAAGCAGATGTCGTAGCCTGCTGCGCCCTTGCGGATGCCGCCCGGTGCAAAGCGCACGCCGTGCTCGGTGAGCCAGGCCACGGCGGCGGGCAGGTCGTCGATCCACAGCCCGACGTGGTTGAGCGGTGTGGTGTGGACAGCGGGCTTCTTGTCGGGGTCGAGCGGCTGCATCAGGTCCACTTCGACCTTGAACGCGCCCTTGCCCATGGCGCAAATGTCTTCATCGACATTTTCCTTCTCGCTCTTGAAGGTGCCCGTGACCTCCAGGCCGAGCATTTCCACCCACAGCTTGTGCAGGCGGTGCTTGTCGGCCCCGCCAATGGCGATTTGCTGGATACCCAGCACTTTGAAGGGTCTGTTCATTCTTTTCTCCAGTGAATCAGTCACGGGTGGGGGCATCCGCCCCCACCGCAGATCAGGCAAACTCGATGATGGGTTGGTCCACGGTCAGGCTCTCGCCCTTGCCCGCCAGCACCTTGCCGACCACGCCGTCAGCCGCAGCAAACAGTACGTTTTCCATCTTCATGGCCTCGATCACGGCAACGCGCTCGCCGGCTTGCACCTTTTGGCCAACCTGCACCGCCACATCGACCAGCAGACCCGGCATCGGCGAGAGCACAAAGCGGCTCATGTCCGGTGGTGCCTTGTAGGGCATGAGGGCATGGAGTTCGGCCGCGCGCGGCGACAGCACCAGCACGTCGAGCTGCGTTCCGTTGTGGCTCACGCGGATGGCCAGAGGGTTCTTGCCGACGCCGCGCTCCACCTGGGCAGTAAAGGGCTCCCCATTGCAAGTGCCTTCAACCCGAATCTGGCCGAGCTTGGCGTTGCTGCAGATCTTGTAGCTATTGGCACCAATGGTGATCAGGCTGGAGCCCGTCTTGTCTTCGTAGTCGCTAACCTGCACCGGGTACGACGCGCCCGGGCCCTGCCCACCGATGGCAACCACCACAAAGCTCGAGCTAATGCGCAGTTCATGGCCCTCCAACTGCCCGCTGATGGCGGTAGCACGGTTGAGGTAGCGGCGGTTGGCAAAGGCCGCCAGCGCCACCAGGAAGTCGGCATTGGCGTGCGGAACGTCCTCGGAGCGAAAGCCCTTGGAGTAGTGCTCGGCAATGAAGCCGGTATTGAAGTCTCCGCTGACAAACTTGGGGTGCGCCAGTAGCGCTGCCTGGAACGGGATATTGCTCGACACGCCACGGATGACAAAACCGTTGAGCGCCTCGCGCATCTTGGCAATCGCCTCGTTGCGGTCCTTGCCGTGCACGATCAGCTTGGCGATCATGGAGTCGTAGTACATCGGGATCTCGCCGCCGTCCTGCACGCCGGTATCGACGCGCACGCCCTGCCAGCGCGACACGTCGGAGGCGAACATCGTTTCCTTGGGCGGCTGAAAGCGCACCAGGCGGCCGGTGGAGGGCAGGAAGTTGCGAAACGGGTCTTCGGCGTTGATGCGGCACTCCATGGCCCAGCCATCGCGCTTGACGTCGGCCTGCGTCATGGTCAGTTTTTCGCCTGCGGCCACACGGATCATCAGCTCCACCAGGTCCAGCCCGGTAATGCACTCGGTCACCGGATGCTCGACCTGCAGTCGCGTGTTCATCTCCAGGAAGTAAAAGCTCTGGTCCTTGCCGACCACGAACTCGACCGTGCCAGCGCTCTGGTACTTGACCGCCTTGGCCAATGCCACGGCCTGTTCGCCCATGGCCTTGCGTGTGGCGTCGCTGATGAAGGGGCTGGGGGCCTCCTCAATCACCTTCTGGTGCCGACGCTGCAACGAGCACTCGCGCTCATTGAGATAGAGCACATTGCCATGGCTGTCGCCAATGAGCTGGATTTCGATGTGGCGCGGCTCCTCCACGTATTTCTCGACAAACACGCGGTCATCGCCAAAGCTGTTGCGCGCTTCATTGCGGCAACTGCTATAGCCCTCAAACGCTTCCTTGTCGTTGTAGGCCACGCGCAGGCCCTTGCCGCCGCCACCGGCGCTGGCCTTGATCATCACCGGGTAGCCGATGCCCTTGGCGACCTCGACCGCACGCTCTGCGGTTTCGATCGCGTCGTTGACACCGGGGATGCAGTTCACGCCCGCGGCACCCGCAAGCTTCTTGGACTCGATCTTGTCGCCCATGGCGGCAATCGAATAGTGCTTGGGGCCGATGAAGATGATGCCCTCTTCTTCGATTCGCTTGGCAAAGCCCGCGTTCTCGCTCAGGAAGCCGTAGCCCGGGTGCACTGCCTGCGCGCCGGTCTGCTTGCACGCGGCGATGATCTTGTCGGCCACCAGATAGCTCTCGCGCGAAGGTGCAGCGCCAATCAGCACCGCCTCGTCGGCCAGTTCCACGTGGCGCGCTTCCTTGTCCGCTTCGGAATAGACGGCCACCGTCTTGATGCCCATCTTGCGGGCCGTAAGAATGACGCGGCAAGCGATTTCGCCGCGGTTTGCGATCAGTATTTTGGTAAACATATTCTTGTACTCCTCGGGCTCACAAAGGGATGTTTCCGTGCTTGCGCCACGGATTCTCAATCTTCTTGTCACGCAGCATGACCAATGAGCGGCAGATGCGCTTGCGCGTTTCGTGCGGCTGGATCACGTCGTCGATAAAGCCACGCGCACCGGCCACAAACGGGTTGGCAAAGCGTGCCTTGTATTCGGCTTCGCTGGCGGCGAGCTTCTCGGGGTCGCCCTTGTCTTCGCGGAAGATGATTTCCACCGCGCCTTTGGCGCCCATCACGGCAATTTCGGCGTTGGGCCAGGCAAAGTTGACGTCGCCGCGCAAGTGCTTGGACGACATCACGTCGTAGGCGCCGCCATAGGCCTTGCGCGTGATTACGGTGATCTTGGGCACGGTGCACTCGGCAAAAGCGTAGAGCAGCTTGGCGCCGTGCTTGATGATGCCGCCGTACTCCTGCGCAGTGCCGGGCATGAAGCCGGGCACATCGACGAAGGTGATGACCGGGATGTTGAACGCGTCGCAAAAGCGCACAAAGCGCGCCGCCTTGGTCGAGCTCTTGATGTCCAGGCAACCGGCCAGCACCAGCGGCTGGTTGGCGACGATGCCCACGGTCTGGCCTTCCATGCGGCCAAAACCGATCAGGATGTTCTTGGCGTACTCGGGTTGCAGTTCAAAGAAGTCGCCATCGTCCACGGTCTTGACGATGAGTTCCTTCATGTCATAGGCCTTGTTGGGGTTGTCGGGCACGAGCGTGTCCAGGCTCATGTCCTGGCGGTCGGCCATGTCACCACTCTTGCGCACCGGCGCTTTCTCGCGGTTGTTGAGCGGAAGGTAGTTGTACAGACGGCGCAACAGCAGCAGCGCCTCCACATCGTTTTCGAACGCCAGATCGGCCACACCGCTGCGCGTGGAGTGGCTCACCGCACCACCAAGCTCTTCGGCGGTGACTTCTTCGTGCGTTACGGTCTTGACCACTTCCGGGCCGGTGACAAACATGTAGGAACTGTCCTTGACCATGAAGATGAAGTCGGTCATGGCTGGCGAATACACGGCACCCCCGGCGCAGGGGCCCATGATCATGCTGATTTGCGGAATCACGCCGCTGGCCATCACGTTGCGCTGGAACACATCGGCGTAGCCACCGAGCGAAGCTACACCTTCCTGGATGCGCGCACCGCCCGAATCGTTGAGGCCAATCACCGGCGCGCCCACCTTCATGGCCTGGTCCATGATCTTGCAGATCTTCTCTGCGTGGGCTTCGCTCAAGGCGCCACCAAACACCGTGAAGTCCTGGCTGAAGACAAACACCAGGCGGCCATTGATCATGCCGTAGCCTGTGACCACGCCGTCGCCCGGAATCTTTTGCTCGGCCATGCCGAAGTCCACGCAGCGGTGTTCCACAAACATGTCCCACTCTTCGAAGGTACCTTCGTCCAGTAGCAGTTCGATGCGCTCGCGCGCCGTGAGTTTGCCCTTCTTGTGCTGGGCATCAATGCGTTTTTGGCCACCGCCCAGACGGGCAAGTTCACGCTTGGCTTCGAGTTGTTCAAGTATGTCGTGCATGGTTTCCTTCTTTCATGTCGCTTCTAATTCAGTTCAGATGACTACCCAATTTGTCGCTCGTTACACACTGCCGGCATGGGCTGCCAGCAAACTTCGCGCGGCCGTGCTGGCCGCGATCTGGCCCGCATCTACGGAGGCCGTAATCGACCCCAATAGATTGCGCACCGCCGGATGCTCTTTGAATGACTGCTTCAATCCCGCGTCCACACGCTCCCACATCCAGGCCCGCGCCTGCTGACGGCGACGCTGCGCCATCTGTCCGTTGGCGCTTTGCAAGGTCTGAAACTTTTCTACTGCCGCCCAGAAACCATCAAGTCCCTGGATGTGCAGGGCACTCACGCGCACCACCCTAGGGTGCCAGTGCGATGCGCTGTGCGGGTCGCCAACGCTGCCGTTCAAGCCCAACAGACGCAGGCTCGACGTGATCTGCGCCTGGGCGCGCGTGGCCGCATCGGCATCGATGTCGGCCTTGTTGATCACCACCAGATCGGCCAGCTCCATCACGCCTTTCTTGATGGCCTGCAATTCGTCACCCGCGTTGGGCAACTGCAGCAGTACAAACATATCGGTCATGCCCTGCACCGCAGTTTCGCTTTGGCCCACGCCCACGGTCTCCACAATGACGATGTCGTAACCCGCGGCTTCGCACACCAGCATCGCCTCGCGCGTCTTTTCGGCTACGCCGCCCAAGGTGCCGCTGCTCGGGCTGGGGCGAATAAAGGCCTGCTCGTGCATGGACAGCTTTTCCATGCGCGTCTTGTCCCCCAGGATCGAGCCACCCGACACCGATGACGACGGGTCAATGGTGAGCACCGCGACCCGGTACCCGCGCTCAATCAGGTACAGCCCCAACGCCTCGATAAAGGTGGACTTGCCCACACCCGGCACGCCACTGATGCCTAAGCGAAACGATTTGCCGGTATGCGGCAGCAACGCAGTCAGCAGTTCATCGGCCCGCGCCCGGTGGTCAGCACGCGTGGATTCCAGCAGCGTGATCGCCTTGGCAATCGCACGGCGCTGGACCAAACCCGTGCTGCTGACGATCAGGCGAACTGCGTCGTTGAAAGTGACTTGTGGGTTGCCCATGGCGACCTAGAGAATTTCAAAGCCCCGACCATCGGGCAGGCGGTAGCGGGAAAAGTCACGTACATCCAGGGTCATGATGCGGTTCACACCCGTGTCCGATGCCAGCCACACCAGTGAAGCGTCAGCAAGATCCATTTCGGTGCGCGGCGACTCGGTGTAACGGCGCATGACTTCCACCATGCCCTCCAGCGTGTCCTGTCCAAAGGGGAAAATCGACAAGGCATCGGCAGCCACCCAGCGCAAGAATGCGTACCGCTGCGGTGCCCCCAATAGGTGGCTGGCCTCAGTAATACAGGGCCAAGTGGAAGTGAGCGACCAATGCTCAGCCGCGGCAACACCGAACAACTGTTGGTAGTGAGCCTGCGCCGCCTGATTGCGCCCAAACACAGCGACCATGGCGCTGGCATCAACGATCGCTGCCGACACCGTGCTT